>JAGDAW010000193.1 GCA_017959345.1 Lachnospiraceae bacterium
GTAAACGAGCGGGAAGCCGGGAGGTTCCCGGTCCGCAGCCGGATGCGCGTCCGGTCCTGAATGAACGGGAGAGGGGCCCGCGGTGAGAACCGCAGGCCCCTTTCTCATGTCGCTGTAAACGGATTCCGGGCCCCGCCCGGCGTCCGCATTTAACTCCGCCTGCCCAGGAACAGGCTGAACGCGTCCAGAAAATCTTTCTTCCGGTTACGGGTCACACGGAGGCGCGCCCCCGCGACGATGACTTCTTCCGGGTAGATCTCTTCCACGTACTGCAGGTTCACGAGCGCCCAGGCGCTGATGCGGACGAACCCTTTCCCGGTGAGTTCATTTTCCGCGTCCCGGAGGCTTCCGTACGCGCGGAAATCCCCGCGGGCAGAGTGATAGACCACATCGTGGTCCTTGACGTCCACATAATACAGGTCCCGGCCGGGGACGACCACGGAACTGTCCCGGGTCCGGATGACGATATTGGCCTCATCCGACTGGGTGTTCACGCGGGCCAGCGCGCGGCGGACCTTCATCGCGAAGGAGTACTTGTTGATGGGTTTCAGGATAAAGTCCAGCGCGTCCACTTCATAGCCGGAGATGGCGAACTGGGCCATATTGGTCACGAAGATCAGGATCACGGAGGGGTCCTTCTCCCGGAGCGTATGGGCGCAGTCGACCCCGGTCATGCCGGGCATCTGGATATCCATAAAGACAATGTCATATTCCGCCTTGTAACTGTCCAGGAAAGCGATGCCGGAAGAGAATTCGGAGATCGTAAACCGCACGTCGCTGTCGGTCTCCACATACTCCAGGCATTCCCGGATCCGTTCCCTTGCGGACGCTTCATCCTCAACGATCGCGATCCGGACGGTCCTCATGCGTTCGCCTCCCGCATCAGGTAAACGGACAGGTCAAACACGTCCCCGTCTGCCACGCAGTTCAGGTTCCCGCCGTATTTTTCCGCCACGAGCCGCATGCTCTTCATGCCGAACCCGTGGAAGCCCTGTTCTTCCTTCTTCGTCGTCACCGGCAGCCCGTTTTCAATCTCTACCTGTCCTGTGAAGAAATTCGAAACGTGGATGTTCACCATGCAGCCGTGCTTCTCCGAAACGATATCGATCACCTTCTTCTCCGGTTCTTCGACTTTCCGGACCGCTTCCACCGCATTTTCAATGGCATTCCCGAAGAGGGAGTATACGTCCATCGTATTCATGAAGCTCAGGTCATCCCCGTTCCCGGTGTAGGTCAGGGTAATGCCTTCTTCCTTCAGCCGCAGGGAATTCTCGGTGAGCAGCACGTCCAGCGCCTCGTTCCCCGTCTTAAACCGGCTGCCGTAGACGCGCACCGCGTCCTTGATGGCGTCCACTTCTTCCGGGGGAAGGTTGAGGTCCCGGAGCTTATGCTTCAGGTCGTGGTATTTGATGTTGATGGTGTCGATCGTTTTCTTGGAGATCTCGTACTGCCGCAGGTCCTCCTGCCACAGCAGGCTGATGGTGTCCTTCTCCCGCTGCAGGTCCACCACGCGGGACAGGACCAGCTGGATGACCAGTGCCATGGTGCAGGCGACGATCGCGTAGCAGGACACCGTAATGCTCCAGTCCCGGAAATAGCCCGACACCCTGGACAGCCCGATGCAGATCAGGACAATGGCCATGGAAACCGTATTAAACCGGAGGTCCGCCTTCCGGTAGATCTCATGCCGGGCACAGTAAAGCCCCAGGGTGATAAAGAACAGGACGTAGCAGACAATGTACGGGATCAGCCCGAGCAGGAAACGCAGCGCCATGGAATCCGTGGCCGACATATAGGGGACGTACTGGGAAAAGATCCGGTCCAGGTGGTAGACGATATGCTGGACCGCGTATCCCGCGGTACAGGAAGAGATCACATCCGGGATACTGATGTCGAAAGACAGCCACGAGACAAGGACCGTCAGGAAGAAGAGCAGCATGAACATGATGAACTGGCTGAGCTGCGAGTTCGCGTCGAAAAACGGGTAGAACCCCGCAATCAGGGCGCAGATGGCGATCCCGACCGGGTATTTGAGCCAGAACAGCTTCCTCCTGTCCGCCGCGAACAGGAAGATCAGTTCCGCAAGGACTATTTCAACGATGTACTGGATACGGAAGAGCGAAAACATGGACGGCCTCCTGTGACTGTCATGCCGGGACGGAAAATGTGCCCCCCGGAACGGAATGATTACAGGGGTCCGGCGCGATGGAGCTGCAGCCGAATCACCGCCTACAGTATAACAGGTTCTGTCCGGGAACGCAAGGCTTTCATGAACCGGCCGGGCGGGCGCGGCAGGCCGGTTCATGAAGGCGCCGCCCCGGCAGGACCGGCGTAAAAACCGGCGTTCCGGAAGGGATGTGACAGGCGCTGAAAGTTCACGTGGACATTTTCACAATCAGCGGTTATAATAGGGCGTATGGAGTGTATGCGCATGAAACATTATCTCGGACTACAAAACCATGTGACTGCCATGATGCAGTGCTATTTTACCGCCCTGTTCCCGGAATACTTCGGGACGCTTCCGGATGCCCCGCCGCGGGAGGACCCCGGCGGGGAGACGGTCTGCTGCGCCTCCGGGCTTCTTGAGCTCCCGGAGTGCTGCATCGAGAAGATCGCACGGGACGCGTACGACGGCCTTTACCGGAATATGGTGAAGGTGCTGTCCTATGTGATCGCGGACGAGGGGGAGCGGTGCGGGAAGGCGAGCATCCTGATGAACCGGATCCCCGCGCTGAAATGCCGGATCGACGAAGACGTGCGGGCGGCCTACGAAGGCGACCCCGCGGCGGCGGAGACGGACGAGGTGATCCTGACGTATCCCGCGTTCCGGGCCATCAGCACGTACCGGCTGGCCCATGAATTCTACGTGCTCGGCGTGCCGGTGATCCCGCGGATGATGTCGGAGCAGGCCCATTCGGTGACCGGGATCGACATCCATCCCGGCGCGTCCATCGGGCATTCCTTCTTCATCGACCATGGGACGGGCGTGGTGATCGGCGAGACGACGACCATCGGGGACCATGTGAAGCTGTACCAGCATGTGACGCTCGGCGCGAAGAGCTTCGCGGTGGCGGAAGACGGGACGCTGGTGAAGGGCATCAAGCGCCACCCGGACATCGGGAACAATGTGGTGATTTACGCGGGCGCGACCATCCTCGGCGGGAATACCGTGATCGGGGACGGCGCGGTGATCGGCGGGAATACGTGGATCACATCGTCCGTGGCGCCCGGGGAGACCGTGACGAACCGGATGCCCGGACGGGCATAAAGGCGGCGCAGCTGAGGGTTTTATATGAGGAAATGTTTTATATTCGATCTGGACGGCACGCTGCTGGACACGCTGGCGGACCTGACGGACGCCGTCAATGAGATCCTGGTCCGGCACGGCTTCCCGGCCCGGACGAAAGAGGAAGTGTGCAGTTTTGTGGGGAACGGGCTGCGGATGCTGATGGTCCGCGCGTCCGGCCTCCCGGCCGACGACCCGCTGGCGGACGAACTTGCTATGGAGCAGGCCGCGTATTATACGGTGCACGCGAACGACAGGACGGTGCCCTATCCCGGGATCCACGGGATGCTCGCGGCCCTCGCGGCGCTGCCCGGGGTGCGGCTTGCGGTCGTCTCGAATAAGAAAAATGAGATCGTCGGAAGGCTGATTGACGACCATTTCCCGGGACTCTTCGAGTCGGTGCTCGGGGAGGAGTCCGGCATCCCGAAGAAGCCGGACCCGGCGCAGGTGACCGCCACGCTGCGGCGCCTCGGCGTGTCGGAGGATGAGGCCGTGTATATCGGGGATTCGGACATCGATATCCGGACGGCGGAGAACGCGGGGATCCCCTGCGTGTCCGTCGTGTGGGGCTTCCGGACGGAGGCGTTCGTCCGGGCGCGCGGCGCGCAGCAGGTCGCGCACAGCGCGGAGGAGCTCTTCGGGATCCTGCGGGACTGGGCGGGGGCGTGAGCCGCCGGGCGGCCGCTCATTATAATATAGGAACAGAACCGGATACGGAAACGGCCGGGCTTCCGCTTTTTTGGAAGCCCGGCCGTTTCCGCCTGTGATGATGCAATTGCCGCGGCCACGGCTGTTTCGCGCCGCGCGTTCGGGCGGTTACCGCCGGCCGCCCCAGCCGCCAGGCCCGCCGCCGGGGAAGCCCCAGCCGCCGCCGGCCGCATTTCCCGCGGTGCCCGCGGTCTGCGTCCAGTTCGTCACCTCGGTGCCGTCCTTATAAAGCGTATACGTGGTGCCGGTCTTCAGAAGCTCGGACGCGATCCACCAGGAAGTGTGGCTGCTTGAAATCGTAAACGTCGCGATATCCGTCCCGTCGCTGCCGGTCACCGTGTACGTCCCGGCGGAGAACGCGGTCCCGCTGTACGCGTACGCGTTGACGGAGCCGGAAGCCGGCGTCTGGCAGATGCCGCCGAGGGCGATGAGCGTGCCGCCCGTCACCGTGACGGTGCTGTCCGCGTCCACCGACCCGGCCATGCCGCCCGTGCCCGAGCCGCCGAGGACCAGGAGGTAGCCGCCGGTCATCGTGATCGTCCCGTTCGAGTCGACGGCGTCCGTGTCGCCGGAAGGCGTCTGCACCCGGACGAAGCCGCCGTTGATCGTAATGCTGGCCGCGGTCCGCTGGCCCGCGGTGCTCGCGTTCATGCCGTCGTCCGTGGCATAGATATAGGTGGTGCCGTCGTTGATGACGATCTCGTGCGCTTCGACGCCCTCGTAGCTCGTCAGGATGTTGACGGTGCCGCTGTTGATGGTCAGGGTGGTGTCCGCGTGGAGGCCGTCGTCTTTCGTGGTGATCGTCAGCGCCCCGCCGTTGATCTGTACCGTCCCGGCGCCGGTCGCGCCGTTCTCCAGCGCGTCGCCGCCGTTCGCGTGGACCGCGTCGTCCGTGGAACGGATGGTGACGGTGCCGCCGGCGATCGTGATGTCATTGTCCGCCTTGATGCCCTTCATGGAGTACTCGGAACCGGAAGTGGTGATCGTGACCCAGTCCCCGGTGATGGCCCCGTTCGAGAACGATGACGCGAGGTAGCCGTTCTTCGAGGAGTGGACCGCCATGCCTTCGGACGCGGATTCGTATTCGGTCAGGCTGGGGGTGCTTCCCGAGCGGAACCGGTAGAACGCCACGGCGTCATAGCCGCCCTTCTTCGTCAGTTTCAGCCCGTAATAGGAAGTCCGGCCGTTCGAAACGGTCGTCGCGTATACGGCTTCGGAGAAGACGCCCTCGGAGGTCTCTGTATTATAGAAATAGGCATAATACGTATATGCGTTCGAGTACGCCGAGCGGGGGACGACCAGGTACATCTCCGTCTCCGCGCCGGTGTCCGCCTTCGTCCCGGTGTATTCCGAATAGGCGTCCGTCGCGATGCTGATGACCGGTTCGCCGGTGATTTCCACATTGTACGCCGCGGCGAGGCCGTCGCAGCAGGCGAAGATGGCAATGGTGCCGCCGGAGATCGCGATGGTGCCCTTCTGGTTCCCCTTGCTTGACACCTTGGAGTTCGACGTTTTGATGCCGCTCCCGCCCGTGGAAATCAGGGTGAGTTCGCCGGATTCGACCGTCACGGAATCATTGCCCTTCAGGGCGTGGTTCAGCGCGGTGACCTTCAGGACCAGGTTCTTGACCTCCAGGTCGTCCTTCGACTGGATCCCGTTGTTGCGGTTCGCGGTGACGACCAGCGCGCCGTGCCCTTTCAGGTCCAGGTCGGTCGAGGACCAGATCGCGGCGCCGGCATTTTCGGCCGTCACCGTATCTGCGTCTTCGTCGGAAGAGCGCGCGGCGCGGCTGTCCGTGATTTCATTGTACGTGCCGGTCGGCGCGGAAATCTTCACCTTGCTCGCGGACTTCACAAAGACCGGCGCGGCGTCTGAGGAAGTGACGGAGACGTTCCGCAGTTCGATCTCCACCGCGTCGTCATTCTCGGACGTGTTGATGACAATGTGCCCGTCCAGCACGCCGGAAAACGCGTAAACGCCGCCTTTCCGGATGGTGACCGTGTTCCCGGAAATGCTGTACCCGTCCGCGGTCTCCGTGGTGACGGTGAAATCCCCGGAGATGTCCGTCTTCTGGTCTTCGGGATCGGAAGGCGCCGGCGTCTCAGCCTCGGTGGCCGTAATGTCCGTATAGACGCCGTTCGGCGTCACGTCCACGGTTTCGGACGGGACAAAGGGGGCGGGGGTGTTCTGCGTGCTCCCGAAATCCGGAAGGGCGCAGGAGGTGAGGACGAAAAGCAGGACAACCGCGGAAAGCAGCAGGGCGGCCGGCCCGGAAAAATGGAATCGTTTCATAATCATTTACCTCACTTTAGGATGCGGTGCCGCGGCGGTCGCCGGGTGTGCGGTCGCCGTGCGGCATCTTTTGAGCGAAATATAAACAGGCAAGGTGTATTTCACGTGAAACCCTGATGAAGAAGTCGGTAAGCCCGGACCGGTGCGAAACGGTGCCGCGGCGCCTCAGGACGCCGTCTCCCCGGACATGGTGCCGTAGGACAGCGCCGCCGCCGAGGGGTCCATATTGCAGCCCAGGGACCAGAACCGGACGGAGGCCATCAGGCGGTCCGTCAGGTCCAGCACGGCCAGGAGTTCCGCCGTCCCTTCCGGCCGGAAAACGCTCTCCAGGAGCTTCGGCAGCCGTTCCTCCGCCGGCAGCGGGACGATGGTATTCTCCGCCGCCCGGTGCAGGAAGCAGACGGCCTCCAGCGGGGCGGAAACCGGCGCGCCCAGGCGGTGCTTCCCGTTCCAGGGCGTCCCGTAGATCCGGATCTGCCCGTCTTCGAAGAAGCGCACCAGCGGCTTGTCGTCGTTGACCATGGTCACGCGGTCCCCGAGCAGGCCCCGGAGCAGGCGGGTGTGCGTGCTCTTCCCGGTGCCGCTCGGCGCGCAGTAGAGGTACGCCCTGCCGTCCACCATCGGGGAAGAGCCGTGGATCAGGAGCACGCGGTGGAGCGCCAGCAGCGTGCAGATCCTGCGGTACAGCGCCAGGGAAAGCAGGTCCGTCCGCCGGGCGGGGGATTCTTCTGCAGCATTTGGGTTCCGCCGGAGGAAGATGCGGCGTTCATTGTCCACATCGGCCTCCGTGACGTCCACGGTGAAATCCGGGGACACATCGTCCGGACGCCGGTATTCCGCGCACTGCGCCAGGATGCCCGGGCTGTCCGGGAGCGAAACGCGGATCCTGTAATCCGCGAGCAAAAGCGTCATAACCATTTTATTTACCGTTTCAGGCCGAGCTTGCGCATCATGGCCTCTTCCTTTATGATTTCCTCTTTTTCCAGGGTGAGGACGCCCCCCATCTCGTGGACCGCCTTGTCCACGCGGTTCTTATAGGGCCCGAGGTCCGTCTTCCTGCGCTGCGTCACGATGTCGAACGCGCGGACCACCCAGTAAACCGGCGTCAGGACCGGATATTTCCCGACAATCGGGTAATGGTAGGAGAGACGCGTGGGGGACGGGAAAATGCGGCTGACCAGGTAACGGAAGCGTCCCCCGCTCTTCCCGACGCCGGCGGAGAGGCTCTGCGCGTCGTTCCGGACCACGCCGCCCTCGAAAATGTACTGCTCTTCGACGTCATCTTCCGTACACGCCCTGCCGTCCATCCACGCTTCCGAAATGCGCACCATGGAGGCCTCAAACGATTCCAGCCCGCCTTCCCGGAGCAGCGCACGCCGCCCGGGGACGTCCCGGTCCGGCAGCCGGTTCAGGAGCCACAGGTCCAGGAGCGGGCGGACACCGCAGCCGCCGCGCGAAAAATGTTTCGCCATATGGGCCAGGTGGTAGTAATAAAACAGGTCGTCCGACAGGACGTGCTCATACGCGCCTTCCGATACGGGCCGGGCGTACGTCCATACGCGGCCCAGGGGCTTGACGATATCCTGGAAACTGCCGTCGTCGACCCACAGGGAACGGTGCAGTTCCACCGTCATCCCGCTGTCTTCCGACGTATAGGAGACCTGGTGGAAATGGTCGGAATTCCGGATGTACCCGACCCGCTCTTCCAATGCGCGTTCCGCGGAGGCCAGGTCCGTTTCACGGACCAGCACGTCCACGTCCGAGCTGGTGCGCATCCAGTTTTCGGGGTAGAGGGAACGGATCACGCTCCCTTTGAGGAACAGGAACGGGACTTCCGCGTCTTCCAGCGCTGCCCGGATCCGCCGGACCTCGTCCTCCAGCTGCTCCACGCGCCACAGCGCGCGGTACCAGGCGGCTTCCCCGGCATGGGAACCGGTCCCGGGCTCGGCCTTCCGGAGCCCGTCGTAAAGCAGGTGGGCAAGGTCGTGCTGTTCCGCCAGGGATACCAGGGCGGGTTCGTCTTCGATTGTGAAATCATCCGGGAGCGGCGTGCCCGCAAGCTCCAGCCGGATGATCCGGAGAAAGGTCTCCTGGACGGCAGTGCGCATGAAAAACTCCTTTTCGGCCGGGTGCGGCAGGGAATCCGCCTTCGTCCGGCATGACGCCCCTTTCTTGATCCCGGTAACTTATTATTATAGAAGAGAACGCACGGGAATGTCAAGGAAAACCGCGCGCCGGCCGGGGATCCGTGCATGCGGGCGGCCGGTTTATGGACAATATACCGGTCACGCGGGACCATTTCCCGGGGAATTTGTTGTTTTTGTGCAAAAAACACTTGAATACAGGGAGATTGCGGGATATAATAGATTATTCCTTGTTCCACGGGTCCTAAGGGGCCCGGCGCCGCACCCTACGGGGCGGACGGCGGAAGGACGCTTACGGTATTCCTGGCCTTTCCTGATAAGATGTGTTGTCGGTCTGCGCATTTTCCGGGGGCCTGAATATAAACAAAAAATCCAGGAGGAACAAAAGTATGAGTAAGAACCTGAAGCGGCTTTTATCGCTGGTTCTTTCTGCCGTGCTGGTGCTGTCATCCTTTACGATGAACGCGTCCGCGGCCGGCAGGAATGCTTCGGAAGGACCGCAGCTCATCGGCAGTTCGGTGAAGATTTCCGATATCGATCCGTCCGTACTCGGCGGAAGGCATCTCGGGAAGGTCACCGATACCGGGAACACGGCGGTACTGCAGCATGATGCGGACGACATTGTCCCCGTTGCGATCGTCCTGAACGCCCCGTCCACCATGGACGCCGGCTATTCCCTGAACGGCATCGGGAAGAACCCGCAGGCGATCGCCTACCGCGACGGCCTGAAGCGGAACCAGACTACCGTCACGCAGCGGATCGAAGTGCAGCTTGGGGCGCCCCTGAGCGTACAGGGGAACCTGACCCTTCTTGTCAATGTCATCGCGGCGGAAGTCCGTTACGGCGACATCAACAAGATCAAACTCGTGGACGGCGTCAAGGACGTCCAGATCGAAGCGACCTATACGGTGCAGGACGAAGGCGTCAACACCGCGCTGACGACCCAGTACATGACGAACGCCACGTACGCGTGGGCGGGCGGCTATACCGGCGCCGGCTCCAGGATCGCCATCATCGATACGGGCGTGGAAGACGAGCATGAGGCCTTTGACGGACGCGCGTATGAGTATTCGCTCATGAAGACGGCGTTCGACAAGAGCATGCTGCTGGACGAATTCAAGGAGACGCTGAACGTCCTGACGAAGGAAGAGATCCTGGAAGTCGCTTCCCAGCTGAACGTGACGGATCTGGATGTGGACAAGGCCTATAAGAGCGCGAAGATTCCCTTCGGCTATAACTATTACGGTGGGAACTACGTCTCCGACAACACCGAAGGCAGTTCCGAACACGGCTCCCACGTGGCGGGTATCGCCGCGGCGAACCGCTATGTGAAGGTGGACGGGAAATACGTGGAGAGCGCCCTGTCCAAAGGTGCCGTCGGCGTCGCGCCGGACGCGCAGATCCTTGCCATGCAGGTCTTCAGCTCGGGCGGGGGAACCCGGGACGCGACCTACTTCCTGGCGCTGGAAGACGCGATCGTCCTCGGCTGTGATTCCGCGAACCTTTCCTTAGGTTCCTCGAATCCCGGCGAGACCTCTTCCGAAGTCTATCAGGAAGCCATGAACAAGCTGGCGGAAGAGGGCATTGTGGTCGCCATCTCCGCGGGCAACTCTTACGCGTTCAATGACTACTCGATCACCGGTGCCCTGAACGGGAAAGTCTATCTGGAAGACGTCAGTCTGGACACGGTCGGTTCGCCCGGTTCCTACAGGAATTCCCTGAGCGTCGCGGCCGCGCAGAACGTCGGCATCATCGGCCTGCCGCTGATCTTCGGCGACGATTACAGTGTCTGGTACAACGAAGCGCTGGAGGATTCCCAGACGCATACGCCGTACGGCAACCCGGCGATCAAGACCATTGCCGGCACCTATGAGTACGTCTATCTGGATTCCGTCGGTACGGATGAGGAATTCGAAGCGATCGCGGACCTGGTCGAAGGAAAGGTTGCCATCTGCAACCGCGGTGAGACGTCCTTCTATCAGAAGGCGAATGCCGCTTTCAACGCCGGTGCCGTCGCGGTCATCGTCGCGAACAACACCACCGGTGTGATCCTCATGAACCTGACCGGCTATACCGGGAACATCCCCGCGGTCACCATCACCCAGGCGCAGGCCCAGTACGTGAAGTCCATCTCCGCGACCGAAGAGCGGGACGGCCTGACCCTCTATACCGGTACCGTGCAGATTACGGACGAGGATTCGGTCTCCATCCAGTACAATGGCAGCGATGAAACGGACATCACGGACTTCAGCTCCTGGGGCGTACCCGGCGCGCTGATCCTGAAGCCCGAAATCACCGCCCCCGGCGGGGATATCTGGTCTGTAAACGGCTATACGACCGACAGCTATGAAAATATGAGCGGCACGTCCATGGCGGCGCCCCACGTGGCGGGCATGGCGGCCGTGGTTGCCCAGTATGTGAAGGAGAACGAAGCGCGTTTCGAAGGCATCGGCCAGCGCGCGCTTGTCACCAGCCTCCTGATGTCCACCGCGGTGCCCATCAAGAGGGACGGCAATTATGTTTCCGTCCTGCAGCAGGGCGCCGGCCTCGGCAACGTCCTGAAGGCGATTTCCGCGCTTTCCTACATTACCATGGAACCGAACGCGACCGAGTCCTACGCGGACGGTAAGGTGAAGGCGGAATTCGGACAGGACGCGAACCGTACCGGTGTGTACCAGTACAGCTTCACCATCCGGAACACTTCCGACCAGGATCTGACCTACCTGCTCACGACGGACCTGTTTACCCAGGACATCGAGGACGACGGACTGTTCGGGTTCCCCACGATTTCGAAGAACACCGTGGCGCTGGACGCCATCGTGACGTACGGCTGGGACCGTGACGTGGACGGGAACGAGGAAAACGACCTTCCGGACGTCCAGGCCATCCTGGACTTCCTGACCGGGAAGCTTACCGAAGATGAAATCCGCGGCTACGTGGCCGACCTCGACGAAGACGGACAGATTACGTCCTATGACGCGTACCTGCTGCTGAAGTGGCTGGACGAACAGGGCAAGCTTGGGGATACGGAGATCTGTGTGCCTGCCGGACAGGCCGTCACCGTGGACGTGTCCATCGCGCTGAAGGATACGGACGAACTCTCCGAAAACTATCCTTCGGGCGCTTATGTGGAAGGCTACACGATCCTTTCGTGCGTCACCACTTCCGACGACGGCGCCGCGCTGGATACCGAACATTCCATCCCGCTCCTGGGCTTCTTCGGAAGCTGGACGGATGCGTCCATGTTCGACAAGCTGGGCATCATTGACAACTACTACTTTGATGGCTCCAATGGATTCCAGTTCCCCTATACGATCAATATTCTTTCGGATGACATCAATACGAACGGGCTGATCCTCAGCAAGGACGGCGAACAGCGCGCCCTGATCGGGAACCCCTACGTCATTGAGGACGAAGCGCCTTATGACCGTTTTGCCGTGAGTGCGGACACCATCCTGAAGAATATCCGCTATACCCTGATCCGGAACGCGGGCGCGATGGCGTATGTCATCTGGAAGATCGACGAGGACGGGAATGAAACGGGGATCCTTACCTATGGGGATCTCGGTGGCGATTCCGCAGCCTACTATCATGTCAATGAAGGCAAGTGGATGAATATAGAACCGCACGCCGCCGGCATGAACCTCCCGGTCGGGGATCTCGGCCTGAAGGAAGGCGACTGGTTCAAAGTCAGCCTGTACGCGCTTCCGGAATACTACGGGATCCTGTTCAACGGTCCGGATGCCGGAAATGCGGGCGATATTCCCGCGGAAGCGATCCTGACCCTGCTTCTCGGGTATTCGGACGTGTCCTTCGCGGCACTCGGCGACGGCGTATCGATGGAATTCTCGATGCGGGTCGACAGCATCACGCCTGAGATGGCCATGGAGCTGAGCGAAGACGAGAAGGTGCTGACCGTTACCGCAAAGGACAACCGGTATGTGGCCGGCATCCTTGTAATGGACGTCACCGGCGACCAGGTGTTCTACGCGGAAGCCCCGGAACAGGTTGAGGAAGGCGAAGAGGTCGAAATGAAGATCGACCTGGAAGCCCTCGGCATCGCCGGCGAAGATTTTATCGTCCTGGCGGGCGACTACGCCGGCAATGAAAGCGCGAAACTGGTCGCGCACGGCGACACGGTCCGTGTGAAGAAAGAGATCTATCAGCTGACGGATACGCTTGAAGCAGGCGGGGAATACCTGATTTCCAACGCGAACGCGGCGGGTACGGGTACGTTCCTGACCAGTCCGGCAGCGGATGACTATACGGATTCCGCCAACGTCTCGATTCTGGCGAGCGACGACTACGGCGTGTACGTCCCGATCGAGGACGCTCCTGCCGCAGGCGCATACCTGGTTTACGAAGGAGATGCCGGGTTCAAGTTCCAGTGCACGGACAACAGCACCTGGATCGGATATAATGATACCGGGGAACCGTACGTTGCGTGGGCGAATTCCGGCTACGCAGATGAGTTCATTTATTCCGATAACCAGCTCCTCTTTGCGGATTATCCGTCGCTGGGCATGTATTATTTAGAGGGCTACTTCTACTTCTACTTACCCGGACCGGTCTATCTGTATGAGAAGACCGCGGTGTATGAGGAAGTGCCGATTTCGGCCCTGGTTTCCGTAACGATCGCGCCCGGGGACGTGGTCCTGCCGCTCGGGACGTCCACGCAGCTTTTCGCGACCGTGCTCCCGATCTTCCTCGGTGACCGCACCGTCACATGGAGTTCTTCGGATCCCGATATTGCGTCCGTGGATGAGAACGGAAATGTGAAAGGCCATGCAGCCGGTACCGCGCAGATCATTGCGACCGCGAATGCGGAGGAGAATCCGGAAGCGTTTGGCGCCGTCAATGTGCTCGTTGTGGAGCCCACCCCCATGGAAGGCATTACCGTGAACGCGCAGATTTCCGCCGAGGGGACCCCGTACTTCGGAACCCTCGACCTCGGGGACCTGAATAACGGCAGCTTCGCATTCACCTACGCGCCTGCGGACCTGGTGGGCGGCGGCCAGTCCGGTGAATACCTGTACGCCTACAGCCGTTCCTATGATTTCTATAAGATCGGGTTAAACGGCTATAACGCGAACGTCCAGTTCAAACTGAATGCGACATACGCACCGATCGACGTCTCGAATTTCGTGCCGTTCACGTACACGGTTTCCGAGACCGTAACCGGCGAAGACGGGGAAGAACAGACGGTGGAGACATCCTATCCGGTCGAGTATGACCTGGTCGGAATTACCGAAGGCGGCCTGTTCGAGATGATTATTGCATCCGGCAGCCTGTCCTATTTCGACCTG
Organism: Lachnospiraceae bacterium; assembly: GCA_017959345.1. Lineage (GTDB taxonomy): Bacteria > Bacillota > Clostridia > Lachnospirales > Lachnospiraceae > UBA1267. The sequence continues at coordinate 13,737 of JAGDAW010000193.1, forward strand.
TCCGGCAGCATCCGGCCTTTGGCCGTGGCATTCGCGGGTTACATCACGGATGAGAAGACCGGGGTTACGGAGTTCTATTATTACCTGCTTGGCGCGGATGGGCACCTCTACATGATCTGGATCGCTCCGGATGGTGTTGAGAACGGAGATGTCTCCTTAACGCTGGGCGGCATGGACTGCGGTCCGCTGGACGGCCCGATGTACGGCGAAGACCTTACCGCATATTCCATGACCCATCTCGGCGGCCAGACGGATAACGAGTCGCTTGTCATCGTGAACAACGCCAACAAGACCGTGTGGGTGACGGAAGTCCTTGCCGATGATGAAGGGATTCCGTACACGGAGACCCGCTACATCGGACTGCTGGAAGATGTCACCAACCTGTCGATGCTGTACAACGAGGACTATGACGCAGCCCGCATGGACAGCGTACTGCGCGACATGAAGGCCGCCGCGGTTCCGGTCATCCGCGTGCAGTCCCAGACCGCTTCCGCCGCCGCACAGGGGCTTGAAGCGATCCCCATGCCGGAAGGCCTTGAAGCGAGAACGTTTGCGAAGCAGCCCGCCGGCCAGCTGAACGCGGTGAAAGCCGGCACGCAGCGCGGCGCGAACCGCATCCTGCGTTCCGATGATCCCGCGGAAGTCCTTACGGACAAAGAGGAAACGATCGGGACGGCGGTGCTTACGCTCGGCCAGAACGGCTATCTGGAAGTCACGTATGACGCAGAACTGCTCACCTATAAGGGTTATGAGTCGGATGCGGAATACATTTCCGTCAATGAAGAAGACGGCGTGATCCGGATCGCGTACGCGCGTCTGGAAGAGGAAGAAGGCACCCTGACCCTGAAATTCGCGGTAACCTGCGAGGATTCGGACGTCCAGGTGCTGACGATTGAAGACGGCGAGGTTCTTGACGCGGCGCTGGAAGAGGAGATTACGGTGGAAGGCACCGGCCATGCCTGGGGCGAACCCGAATGGACGTGGACCGGGAACTTTGAAGACGGCTATACCGCCGCCTCCGCGGTCTTCGTCTGCGGGAATGACGAGTCCCATGTCTTTACCGCGGAAGCGGAACTGACCGTGGAAGAGACTTCCAGGAAGTCTACGCTGTACACGGCGGTTGTGACCGGTCCGGACGGCGAGACGTACACCGACGTGAAGGAAGTCTTCGGAAACGGCAAGTTCGAAGTCGAAGTTTCTTCCGAAACGAACGACGGTTCCTCCACGACCGTGAAGGGCATCGTATGGCCGGATTACAGCGCCATCCTGATCCTTCCGAACGGGAAAGTAAACGCCGGCAATGTGTCCGTGCTCGTCCGCATGACCGACGTGGCAAGCCTCGGCGTGAGCGGCACCCGCGAATACCAGCGGACCGTGAACACGGGCCTGACGGTCGAGAAACTGCTTTATGAAGCGCTGGCCACCCTGTTCGGCGACGATGAAGCGCTGTTCGCGTTCGGCGGATCCACGCTGAATGTGAAGATCATTGACGGCCTGACGGACGACGTCGCGGAGACGGTTTATACGCTGGAAGGCAGCGCGTTCGACGGCGAGGAAGGCAGCATCAAGTACATTGAGGCATCGACGGATGAAGAAGCGACGCGGGCCGCATGGCAGCTCCTGGTGCGGGACGACCACATCAAGGCTTCCACGAAGTCCGTGGATGACAGCTACATCGTGATTAAGAACGGTTCCAGCCTGCAGATCGGCACCGAAATCCTGTCGTTCGAAGGCGAAGACGACCTGCTCATCGACAACCTGGGCGACCTCAGCGCGCTGGTGCAGGCCATCCGTGACGCGGTGAAGCTTGAGACCGCTGACGAGGCGGCGCTCACATTTACCCTGGTCGCGGGCACGAAGCTTGCGCTCGGGAACAGCGAAGCGGAGCTCCTGAAGGACGTGAAGGTGACGGTGGAAGGCGTGGACGCCTCCGGACTGACCGTGCTCAGCACCCTGCGCGACGCGGAATCCACGGCGGACCTGGTGAAGGGCCTGTTCGCCGCGCTGAACACCGCGGCCGGCCTCCTGGACGGCGCGGAAGCGGACGTGACCATCGAGTTTGCCCACACGCATACCTGGGGCGAGCCCGAGTGGACGTGGACGGAGACGGAAGACGGTTTCGCGGCGGAAGCGGCGTTCACCTGCGAAGAGAACCCCGACCACACGGAGACGGTCGAAGCGGAAGTGACGGCCGAAAGGCAGGTCATCACCGAGGACGGCATCACGCGCGTGGCGACGGTTTACACCGCGACGGTTGAAGGACCGGATGGCGAGACCTACACCGATACGAAGGAAGTGGCGGACGATGTCTATGTGATCTCGAACAGCGCGGACTTCACGGCGAAGCTCATGATGAACTATTACATGTACTTCCCGCAGGAGCTGCTGGCGGATGAAGGCCTGAAGGTCGTGATCACATTTGACGGCGTGACGTCCGAGTACCTTGTGAAGGACGTGACACCCACGCAGAAGGCCGGTGAAGACTTCCTGAGATACAAGTTTACGCAGGAAGTGTTCGCAAGGCAGATGCACGACAAGATCCTGCTGGAGGTCTTCGACGGGGAAGGCAACCGGGTTGCGTTCTATGTGAAGCGGAACCATGCGGATGCGGACCTTGGCTACAGGACGGAGAGCGGATATTCCTTCGCGATCATCGATTACCTGAAGCTCGTGCAGGTTTCCGGCTCCGAGAAGATGAAGGAGCTGGCGTACGCGGCGGAGCAGTACGGCATCGCGGCGCAGTACGAGTTCGATTATGAGACGGAAGGCCTGGATGCGGTTTCGGACGAAGTGACGGCCGTGACGCAGGAAGACCTCGAAGCCTACGCGCCGGTGGAATCCGGGACGCTGCCCGCAGCGCTCAGCAAGGCGAACACGAACAGCGTGTTCTTCAAGGCGGACAATACACTGCGCCAGTTCTTCATCCTGAAGAGCGGGGAGAGCATCGACGGCCTGACGATCACCGTGAAGCCGGAAGGCAGCGCGGCGGAAGACGCGGTCCTTGAGCAGTACAGCGAAGTGCGCTACTATGTGGACATCCCGGACATCTCGCCGAGGCGTATGGCCGACACGTACACATTTGTCACGACGGACGGGACGGATACCTATACGTACGTGATCAGCGTCATGGGTTATGTGTACAAGATCATCGGGTCGAGCTCCAGCGAGACCATGGTGAA
>JAGDAW010000194.1 GCA_017959345.1 Lachnospiraceae bacterium
GTAAACGAGCGGGAAGCCGGGAGGTTCCCGGTCCGCAGCCGGATGCGCGTCCGGTCCTGAATGAACGGGAGAGGGGCCCGCGGTGAGAACCGCAGGCCCCTTTCTCATGTCGCTGTAAACGGATTCCGGGCCCCGCCCGGCCCTTTATCCGGACGAAAAGGAACGGAAAAACGCCCCGGAGCGGGACTTCCTTCAGCGATCCGTGAAAAAAAGCGGCGTACCCCCTTGGTTTTTGCGGGATTCTATGGTAGACTTTTAGAAAAATGATACCATGAACTATAAAGCCGCGAGTTCGACGCATGAAAAATGTGTTCTTGACACCGCGGCTACAGCAGGATCCACAGGAAGGGGCTGTTTTCATGTACAGGATCGCTATCGTTGACGACGAACAACAGGAAATTGAAAAGCTCCAGGAACTCGTCAGAGGTTTTTTTGAGGAGCTCGGGGAACCCATTTCGCTCAGCAGCTATCCCGACGGGATGAACCTGCTGAGAACGTATACCGCAAACGATATCCTTTTCCTGGATATCAAGATGGACGTCCTGGACGGGCTGGAGACCGCGAAGCTGATCCGGAAGCTGGACGGGGACGTCGTGATCATTTTCGTCACCCGGATGGCGCAGTTCGCGATCCAGGGGTACGAAGTCAATGCGCTGGATTTCATCGTTAAGCCCGCGGACCGGTTTTCCGTAAACCGGGTCCTTACGCGCGCGCTCGAACAGCTGCGCGTGCGCCGCGGCCGGAAAGTGATCCTGAAGACGCAGGAGGGCCTGGTCACCGTGTCTTCCGGCGAAGTCCTGTACGTGGAAGTGTTCGACCATGACCTGGTGTACCACACCCTGCAGGGGGATTACCGGACCCGGGGCACGCTTTCCGAAGCCGCGGAAAGCCTCGGCAGCAACCGGTTTGCGGCCGCCTGCCGGTCACACGTGGTGAACCTCGCGTTTGTGAAATCCGTCGGCCAGGACACCGTGACGGTCGGGGAGGAGAAGATCCCCCTGTCCCGTTCGTGCCGGAAGGAGTTCATCCGGATCTTTACGAAATATGTGGGGGAATACTGATGGACATGCTGCAGTGGTGGATTCAGAATGTGGAGAACCGGATTTCCGCCGGCCTGATCTACGCGTTCATCCTGATCCTGTTCGGGACGGAGCGGCGGAAGCATTTCCTGATACGGGTGCTCATTTCCATCCTTCTGCTCTGCGGGGTCAGCTGGGTGATCCGGTTCTGGATTTCCGGCTTCCCGCGCGCCAGCGAAGCGGAGGCCTACGGCTATTCGGTCCACATGGTCGCGATGGCACTGGCGTTCTATGCGGCCTTCCGGCTGGTCTACCGATGCAGCGGCAAGGAAGCCCTGTTCCGGAGCACCGTCGGTTTTATCCTTTACCGCGTGGCCTGGTGCTCCGTCAAAGCCGTCATCCAGTTCAGGATCTGGAACGGGATGACCTTCATGTGGGACGGTTCGCCGCTGTCCCCGCTGTTCTCCACCCTGTTTTCCTATTCGATCTATTTCGGCACGGTGCTGGTCTGCTGGATTTTCTTCCGGAAATACGTCCGCGGGGAAACCTCGTTCCCCTTCCCGCCCCTGATTATGCTGACAACGGCCACGCTCAGCGGCCATGTGATCCTGGACCTGAGCATGCGGCTGTTCGGCGGCGGGGACGGGACCTATTTCCCGTTCTACCTGACGTCTGTCTTCTTCTGCGCGTCCAGTTACGCGCTGATGCTGTACCTGCACCGGCTGGAGCAGCTCCGCGAAGACTACGATCATATGCAGAACTTCCTGAAGTCCAAGCAGCAGTATTA
>JAGDAW010000195.1 GCA_017959345.1 Lachnospiraceae bacterium
CGGCATCAACGACACCCCGGCGCTTACGGCGGCGGACGTGGGGCTCGCGATCGGCGCGGGCACGGATGTCGCGATCGACGCGGCGGACGTGGTGCTGATGAAGAGCCGTCTGAGCGACGTGCCGGCGGCGGTCCGGCTGAGCCGCGCGACGCTGAGGAACATCCGGCAGAACCTGTTCTGGGCATTTTTCTACAATGCGCTGTGCATCCCCCTCGCCATGGGGCTGTTCGGCATTGCCCTGAAGCCCATGTACGGCGCCGCGGCCATGGCGCTGTCCAGCTTCTTCGTCTGCATGAACGCCCTCCGGCTGAACCTGCTGGACATCCATGACGGGTCCCGGGACCGGAAGCGGAAGGCGGCGGACGCGGACCTGTCCGGGTTCCTGAAGGATCCGGAGACGGGGATGGCGGAAGCGCCGGGAAAGGATACAGACCACACAGCCTGCGGTGCCGCCGGAAACTGCGGCCGGGCGGAAAGGAAGGAGAATATGGAGAAGACACTGAACATCGAAGGCATGATGTGCATGCACTGCGAAGCGCGGGTGAAGAAGGCGCTGGAGAACGTCCCCGGGGTTTCCGCGGCGGACGTGAGCCATGAGAAGGGGACGGCGGTCGTGACGCTCACGGAAGCGGTGGACAGCGAAACGCTGAAGAAGGCCGTCGAAGACCAGGGATATGAGGTAAAGGCCATTGCGTAAGCCGGAATCCTGGACCGGCGTTTTAGAGCCGGGCTGGAAAATGTACGTCGTCACAGCGCTCTTTGCCGCGGTGATCTGCGTCACGGCCCCGTTTTCGGTGCCCTTCGGGCCCGTGCCCCTGTCCCTCGCCACGTTCTCGGTGCTGCTTGCGTCCTACGTGCTGGGGCCGCTTTACGGGACTTTGGCGGCAGGCGTCTACCTGCTGCTCGGGGCCGCCGGCGTACCGGTATTCTCCGGGTTTGAAGGCGGGATCCAAAAGCTTACGGGTCCGACAGGCGGGTATCTGGCCGGTTACCTGGCCCTTGCCTTTGCGGCAGGCCTGTCGGAGATCCCGGCCGGCAGCAGGAAGCCCGCGTTATCCTTCCTGGTCCGGATGGGCGGCGCCGCGGCCGGCACGGCCATCCTGTACGCGTTCGGGACCGCGTGGTTCACGGCGGTCAGCGGGACGGATTTCCGGGCCGCGCTCGGACTCTGCGTCTTCCCGTTCATCCCCGGTGACCTTGTGAAGGCCGCGGCCGCGGCCATTGCGGCACCGCTGCTGAAACGGGCGCTGCAGAAGGCCGGGTTCCGCCCGGCCTGACGCAAAAGGAGGGAGAAGTGTGATGAGAAGAGGACGTATCAGCGGGAAAGTGCTGGCTTTCCTCTGTGCTTTCGGCATGCTCCTGTCCGTGGTCTGCGGATGTACGGACGGCAGGCAGCCGGGGACGGACCCGGGGACCGCGGACAGCGGTTCTTCGGAACACACCGGGGATCCGTCGGACACATCGGAGACGGAGGGACAGGGAACCGGTTATGCCCTGCCGGAAGGGGCTGAGTCCCCTTACGCGCTTTACAGGACAGTGACGGGATTCCTGAACGGCGGGTTCCATTACGACACGCTCCGTAAGGTTTACGACAAGGCCCTGACCCAGGCGTTCTATTCGAAAGCCCAGGAGAAGGCCGCGAATATCTTTACATACGGCATGGACATGGCAGATACGTGTCAGCTGATGTCGGAACTGAAGGCGCTTTCCGACCGGATCGGGCTGCCCCTTGACGAAGACGGGGAATTCGACGACGACCTCATAAAGTATGACGTGTTCGCGAACGCATTCCCGGAAGCAGAGCAGGAACGGATCCGGGCGAACCGGGACCGTTTCGAGCGCTACATCGAGACCCTGTACAGCGGGTTCTTCCATGAATTCCGCAGCGAGGAAGGAAGGAATCCCTTCAGGACCGGGCAGACCGCCTGGACGGTTGAGGATGAAGAAGATATCGTCTTCCCGGCATATGACGATTACGATGATTTCGACGAAGAACTGAAGCGTCAGTTCCCGGATGTCCGTATGGCTTCGCTCGGGCGGTATGAGGAGGACGGGGATGTGGTGACCATGTCCTACCTGTTCACGGAGGCCGGCGGGAAGTATTACTTCCTGGGCTTCGCGAGTGTGATCGGAAGCGCGGGCTGAACGGGGGAGAGACCTTCGAAGAACGGAAGAGGAAAGCAGGACATTTCCTGGTTTTTCATAAGTAAGAGGAGGAAGAACATGAACGAGAAGATTTTTACGGAAGAGAATTTTGAAGAAGAAGTGCTGAAGTCGGAGCTGCCGGTCCTGGTGGATTTCTTCGCCACCTGGTGCGGCCCCTGCAAAATGATGGCCCCGCTGATCGCATCTTTCGCGGACGAGCAGGCCGGTAAAGTGAAGGTCGGGAAAGTCGACATCGATGAGAACATGTCCCTTGTCAGTACCTACGGGATCTCCGCGGTGCCCACGCTGATCGCGTTCAAGGACGGGAAGGTGATCGGCACGAAGCTCGGCTATACCCCGAAAGAGGAACTGGAAGCCCTGTTCGCCTGACCGTACAGGCAGGAGGCGGCGTCATGATCAGAAGGGCGGAAGAGAAGGATATTCCTGCGCTCCGCAGGCTGCTTTACCAGGTCCACCGCGTACACGCGGATATCCGGCCGGACATTTTTGTGCCCGGCGGGATCAAATATACGGATGAAGACCTGTCCGCGCTTCTCGCGGACGGGAAGAAGCCCGTGTTCGTCCTCATCGGGGAAGACGGGGAAGTGGCCGGGTACGCATTCTGTGTCCTTCAGGAGACGGAGGCGGGGCCTTCCCTTGCCGCGCGGAGAACGCTCTATGTGGATGACATCTGTGTGGACCGGGATGCCCGGCGGTCGCATGTCGGAACGCGTCTCTATGCCCACGTCCGGGCGTTCGCGAAAGCGGAGGGCTGCAGCAGCATCACCCTGAACGTCTGGGAAGGGAATGACGCCGCGAAGGCCTTCTACACGCGTATGGGCATGCGCCCGCTGAAGACCACGCTGGAAGAAGTATTATAGGCAATAAAGCAGGCGGGATCCCTTCTGCTGCGTTATTTCAGGGCGCGGCGGAAGACGGATGCCGCTTTCTTTTCGGAGAATTCCCGGACTTCCAGGGCGCCGATCCCCATCTTGCGGAAACGGTTGTACAGGCCGCTCTTCAGGTCCTTCTCCGAGGAGACCGGGTAGGTGGTCGCGACCAGCGCCCGGGCGGACTCTCCGCCGAAACGGTTCGCGAGGTACGCCACCTCGTAAAGGTCCTTCGGCACGGGCTTGCGCATCTTGCAGCTGATGAAGCAGGGGACGGAGTCGCGGACGGCGAGCACATCGATTTCATTGTCCACGGTGTCCACGAGATCGGAGCTGTCCCAGTCGATCACGAAGCCGAGATACACCTCGTCGAACCAGTACTGCGCTTTAAAATACACATAGAGTTCCAGCCAGATGCCGAACGTGGTCATGTATTCCCTGCAGGCGCTGTCCGGGAAGCGGAATTCTTCCCCCTCCCGCACGACGAAGCGCTGCTCCCGGAAGACCCGGATGGCGGAAGCGCTGTCATAGCCGGTTCCGTTGTAGCGGATCCGTTCGGGCAGGGTGAACGTCATACGGCCTTCCGCGCTGCAGGAGGACGCGAGGTACTGCTGGAGGGCGTGCCAGGCGTCCAGGTTTGAAAATGTCCATTCCGCAGCCGCGAAGATCCGCGCCTCGTCCTCCTTCGACGGGAGGGAGTGGGAGTCCCTGATCCGTTTCGCACCAATGGTCGTCAGGTAGTCGTCGATCGACGCGTTCTCGGCAGGCACCACCGTGTCCCCCGTTCGGACGTCCCGGATCCGGCCTTCCTTCAGGTCCGCGAAGACGACCCGGCCGCCCACCTGCCGCGCGACCATCTGCCCCGCAGCGGCAGCGACTTCCGTGCCGCCGGAGGTGACGAATACGATATCCGGGTCATCGAAGGACGCAAAACTCCTGTAAAGGGCCATGCGGACGGCATCGAAATCCCGGCAGTCGACTTTCGTGAAAGTGAGGTCCGTATCCGGAAGCCTGTGCCGGATGGCTTTCTCGACATTCGAGGACCATCTGGCGGGGATATCGCGGCCGTCATAAAAAAACAGCGCTTTCCCGGGCTTCAGCGAGAAGACCGGGACAAGGGCGCGGACCACATCTGTACCGAGAAACTGAATCTGAACCATAGAGGATACCCCGTTATGAATACATCATCTGAAAACAAAATCCGGGAATTCGCCGCAATTCTGAAAGAATCCCGGAATATCGTCTTCTTCGGCGGCGCCGGCGTCTCCACGGAGTCCGGGATACCGGATTTCCGGTCCGCGGACGGCATCTATTCCGAAAAGTGGCACAGGACCTGGTCTCCCGAGGAGATCATTTCCCATAGCTTTTATTATGCCCATCCGGAGGAATTCTGGACGTTCTACCGGGAGAAGCTGCTGTATCCGGACGTGCAGCCGAACGACTGCCATAAGGCGCTGGCTCTGCTGGAACGGGCCGGAAAGCTGGCCGCGGTGGTGACCCAGAACATCGACGGCCTGCACCAGAAGGCCGGCTCGGAAAATGTGCTCGAACTGCACGGCTCGGTGCTCCGGAACTACTGCGAGCGGTGCAGGACCTTCTATTCCTTGGAAGACATCCTCCCCATGGGCAATGTGCCCGTCTGCCCGGTCTGCGGGAGCCGCATCAAGCCGGACGTGGTGCTCTATGAAGAGGGGCTGGACCAGGATATCCTGAACCGGTCCGTCATGGCCATCCGGAACGCGGATACGCTGATCATCGGCGGGACGTCGCTCGTCGTCTACCCGGCCGCGGGACTCGTCCATTACTTCCGGGGAAAGAACCTGGTGCTTCTGAACAAATCCGCGACTTCGATGGACAGCGCCGCGGACCTGGTGATCCGCGAACCCATCGGCGAGGTGTTCCGCGCGGTGATGCGTGAGATCCGGCTTTAAGGAAACCGGGCGGCCGGGCGTCTCAGGGGCGGGGCTGCAGACCTGCCTGCAGCCCGCTGAAAAAAAGGGGCGGCCAGGCGTCTGACGGGCAGGCCCCTGCTTCCGGGCGGGGCCATAGACCCGCCTGCGTTTACCGGAGCTTCCCGGTCCGGAAGGCTTCGATCATGCGGCTCGTCAGCGCGATCTCGCAGGAGCGGTCGGTGAGCTCTTCCGGCGCCTTGAACACGGCCTCCGTCAGTTCCCCGTCGGAGAGCCGGACAGCCGGGTCCCCGTCCACCTCGCACACATACCCCAGGAGCAGGGCGCTGGTAAACGGCCAGGGCTGGCTGGTGTAATACCGGATGTTCCGGACTTTCAGGCCGACCTCTTCCCATACTTCCCGGACGACCGCCTCTTCGGCGGACTCGCCGGACTCGATGTAGCCGGCGACCAGGGCGTAGTGAGGGGTCGGCTTTTCGACCTTCCCGTTCCCGATCATCTTATGTTCCGGGTTGTAGCGGGTCACGAGAAGCTTCCCCTCATGGAGGATCGCCACGATGATGCTGGGACAGATCTGGGGGTAGTACATGCTCCCGCAGGCGGGGCAGTACATCATGCGTTCGCGGGCGTCGTGCACATTTTCATGGCCGCAGCGGCCGCAGAAGCGGGTCCGGTCGTACCAGTTCGCGATCATGCTGCCCAGGCTCGCGGCGAACGCCGTGTCCCGGGGATACGCGTGCCGGACCGTCCTCGAAGCAAGGGGTTCATACCCCGGGAGCGCGGGACAGTCCAGGTCCCTGGCGGTAAAAAACCGCCGGTCCCCCATGGAGAACAGGAAGGTCAGGGGCGCGTCCGCCGGCAGGATGCCGGATGCGCGGGCCTCGCCGACCGTCGGCAGGACCAGGCCGGATGCGCGGAACGCGCCGAGCACCTGGTGCCCGGGAAATGTCAGGAAAGAATCCCCGTCTTCCGCGGAAGCCGGTTCATAGCTGATGTTCAGGTCGTACGGGTTCATCGGTTCTAAACTCCTTCGAAGAGACCGCCTGCCGGCGCTGCGGCAGGGACCGGGGGACCCTGTCCCCCGGAAAACGGTTTCCAGAGCAGTATACCGCAGATGGCGGCGGATATCCAGCGCTTTTTATGAAAAATCGTGGAATCCGCCCGTGCGGGATCTGCCGGCGCCGTTCTTGTCCTGATGCGCCCGAAAGTCTTCACAGACGGATGGATTTATGGTATAATACCATGATATGAAACGTTTTTCCCGCGGCAGGCGTGCCCGGCAGCGGGAGGACGGCCTTTCCCGCGGCATGCAGCGGGAATCAGAATCGAACTCAGGAGGAACGCCAGATGGCTGACTGCAATAACGACTGCGCGAACTGCAGCGTAAACTGCGATGAAAGGAAAACCCAGTCCGGTTTTCTCTCGAAACAGAATGAGATGACCCATATCCGGAAGATCGTCGGCGTGGTGTCCGGGAAAGGCGGCGTGGGCAAATCCATGGTCACCTCCATGCTCGCCTGCGCCCTGACTAGGGCCGGGAAACGCGTGGGCATCATGGACGCGGACATCACCGGCCCGTCGATCCCGAAGTCCTTCGGCATCACGGAGAAGATCGTTTCGGACGGCACCTACCTCTATCCGGAGAAGAGCGCGACGGGCATCGAAGTGGTGTCCATGAACCTGCTGCTCCAGAACGCTTCGGACCCGGTGGTCTGGAGGGGCCCGGTGATCGCCGGCGCGGTGAAGCAGTTCTATACGGACGTCGCGTGGGGCGTCCTGGACGTCCTCCTTGTGGACATGCCGCCCGGCACCGGCGACGTGCCGCTGACCGTGTTCCAGTCGCTCCCGGTGGACGGCATCATCGTCGTGACGTCCCCGCAGGAACTGGTTTCCATGATCGTGGGGAAAGCCGTCCACATGGCGGAAATGATGAACATCCCGGTGCTCGGGCTGGTGGAGAACCTGTCTTATTTCGAGTGCCCGGTCTGCGGCACCCGCCATTCGGTGCTCGGCGAGAGCCGGATCGACGACCTTGCGAAGTCCTACGGCATCGAGACGGTCGCCAAGATGCCCATTGACCCCGCCATCGCGAAAGCCGCGGACGACGGGATGATCGAGCTGGTCAGCGTGGAGCCGCTTGAAGCCGTGACGGAGAAACTGTCCGGGCTCCTGGAGCCTGAAGCATGATCCAGGTCCTTTACTATTCCGGCGACCCGGTGCGTGCCGCGGCTTTCGGAAAGGCCGCGGCTTCCTGCGGGCTTTCCAGCCGGCGGATCCTCCCTTCGGAGACCGGCCGCGTCATCGGGGAACTCGTCGCGGGACCGGGCGTTTTCCGGGCGGACGCGTTCCCGCGTGCGGGTGAAGCGCCGCGGGAGGCGCCCCCGGCATTTTATGAGATGCCGGAGATGCTGCTGCTCGCGGACATGACGGGCGGGCAGATGAACATTTTCCTGGCGGCTCTACGGGAAGCCGGGCTCGGGGCGGTCCCGCTGAAAGCCATGCTGACCGCGCACAACATTTTCTGGACGCCGTATACGCTGTCGCGCCACCTGAGAGAGGAGCACGAGACGTATATGGCCATGAGGAATCAGAAGGACCCGGGGACGGAACCCGGATGACGCGGGGGTCCCGGGACCCCATACAGGACAGGAACGGATGACCGAAACGACACAGGCACAGGAAAAATGGATACTGGTTTCCGTGGAGACCCCGGGAAATGACGCCGCGGATTCCCTGGAGGAACTCGCCTCCCTGGTCCGCACCGCGGGCGGTGAGACGGCGGGGACCGTGATCCAGCGGATGGAAGGCGTACACCCCGGCACCTATATCGGGCGGGGGAAGGCGGAAGAGGTCCGGGAACTGCTCCGGGAGACCGGCGCGGCGGGCGTGGTGGCGGACGATGAACTGACCCCGGCCCAGATGAAGAACCTCGAAGACCTGCTGGACGCCGTCGTGCTGGACCGGACGGTCGTGATCCTGGACATCTTCGCGCGGCACGCGCGGACCCACGAGGGGCGGATCCAGGTGGAGCTGGCCCAGGCGCGGTACGCGTTGACCCGGCTGTCCGGGTACGGGAAGACCATGTCCCGGCAGGGCGGCGGCATCGGCACCAGGGGCCCGGGCGAGACCCGGCTCGAGACGGACCGGCGGAGGATCCGCGCGCGCATCAGCTTCCTGAAGGGCGAACTCGCGGACCTGGTCCGGCGGCGCGCGGTGAACCGGAACCTGCGGGAGAAGAACCGCGTCCCGGTGGCCGCCGTGGTCGGCTACACGAACGCCGGGAAATCCACGCTATTGAATACGCTGACCGGCGCGGGCGTGCTCTCGGAGGACAAGCTCTTCGCGACGCTGGATCCCACGACCCGGACGCTGAAGCTGCCGTCCGGCCAGAAGATCCTCCTGACGGACACGGTCGGATTCATCCGGAAGCTCCCGCACCATCTGGTCGAGGCGTTCCGGAGCACCCTGGAAGAAGCGGTGTCCGCCGACTGCCTGGTCCATGTGGCGGACGCGTCGAACCCGCAGTACGGCGCGCAGATGGACGTGGTCTACGAGACCCTGAACATGCTCGGCGCGTCCGGGAAGCCGGTGATCACGCTGTTCAATAAAATGGACCTGGTCCCGCCGGACGATACCGCCATGCCCCTCCCGTTCCTGCGGGACCCGCGGGCGGAGAAGACGTACCGCATCTCGGCAAAGGACCCGGCGAGCCTCGGGCCGTTCCTGGAAGGCCTGGAGGCGGTGATGAAGGCGGGCAGGCGGCTGTTTGAATGCACATTTTCCTTCGCGGACGCCGGAAAAGTACAGCTGATCCGCGAAAAAGGCCAGCTTCTCGAGGAGTCCTGGCAGGAGGACGGGGTGTTCGTGAAAGCCTATATCCCGACGGACCTGCTGGACCTGCTGATGAAGCGGTGAACCTGGAGGACCCTATGACCGGCAGAAAAATCCGGGCAGGCATCTCGATCCTGCTGCACCTGTTTATCCTGGCTGTGACGGTCCGCGCCGTCGTCAGCTTCTTCGTCGCCGGCGGCGACGGCAATATGCGGGTCTACGGCTGGCCCATGTTCCGCTATTTCACCGTGGATTCCAATATCCTCCTTGCCCTGAGCGGCATCCCGGTCATCGTGAAGGACGTCCGGATCCTGGCGGGCACGGACACCGGGCTGAACCGGTGGGAGACGCTTTTCGCGTATGTGGGGACCGCGGCGACCACGCTGACGTTTACCGTGGTCATGGTCTTCCTGGGACCGGTCTTCGGTTTCCGCCTCATGTTCCTGCGGAACAACCTGTTCCTGCACCTGATTTCCCCGCTGCTCGCCGTCGCGGCCCTGTGCTTCCTGGACCACGGGTACGTCATCGGGTGGAAGGAAGGCCTTCTGGGAATGATCCCGTGCGTGGTGTACGGGCTTGTGTACTTTACGGAAGTCGTGATCATCGGGCAGGAGAACGGCGGCTGGCCGGACCTCTACGCGCTGAACGCGGGCGGGAGGTGGTACATTTCCATGGCGGCCATGTTCTCGGGCATGCTGCTGCTGTGCGTGATCCTGACGGCCCTGGCGCGGAAGACCGGGGCGGGGAAAGACAACGGATGAAACGCCGGGAAGGACCGGGAAAGAGGCGCGGAAGATGAAAGAGAAAGAGAAAAAGGGAAAGATCGGGACCCTGGCGTCCCGGGTCCGGACCGGGGCCGGTATCGTGAAGGGCGTGTCGAAGGCGGCGGACATCACGAAGACGTACGTGGTCCCGGTGCTCCTGCTGACGTTCGCCGTGGTGGCGTACGCGGTATACGGCGTCGCGATCCCGAAGAACTGAGCGTTTGGGCGAAAAACGCCCTGCACATAAACGGATCATAAAACCAGATCATAAAAACAGAGAGACCTGCAGTCCGCGTATTCACCGGGCCGCAGGTCATTATTTTTGTGTTTTGGCATAGGGGGGGATTGCCGGTATCGCCGGGCGCGTCCCCGCTCACGCATTTCTCTTATAAATCGTCCACAGCCCGCGCATCAGCAGCGTCCGGTCCGTAACCACGGCCGACCTGCAGTACGGCGCCACGAACGGGGACAGGCCGCCCGTCAGGACCGTCCTGCACACGGCGCCGGTCTCCTCGCGGATGCCCGCGGCGATCTCGTCGATCATGCCGGCGGTGCCGTACAGGATGCCGCTCCGCATCGACTCCTGCGTATTTTTCGCGATGACGCGGTCGGTGGGCAGGAGCGCGATGGACGGCAGCATGGAGGTGCCGCCGGACAGGGCGTTCAGGGAGGTCCGGACGCCGGCCATGATCAGGATGCCGGAGAGGGCGGGGGAGGCGTCCGTGAAGCTGCAGACCGTCGCGGTCCCCATGTCAAATGTGACCACCGGCGACCCGTACGACGCGACGGCGCCCGCCACGTCCGAAAGGATGTCCGTCCCGACGGTGGAAGGGTCGTCCACATGGATGGAGAAGCCGAGGTCGAGGTCGTGCCGGACCCGCAGGATCCTTGCGGGGATCATGAAGGCCAGCGCTTCCGTGACGGCGTCCGTGACCGGGGGGACCACCGAAGAGAGGATCGCCCCGGAAACGACGCAGGGGGAGATCCCATGGAGCGAGAACATGCCCTCGATATAGCGGAGGTAGAACCGCGCGTCCTTGGAACGGTCCGTCCGGACCCGCTCGAAGAACAGGGGGGCCGGGGCGTCTTCCGTGTGGAGCGCGAAGCAGGTATTGGAGTTGCCGATATCGACCGTGAGGATCATGGACGCGCCCTCCTGTTTTCTTCAAGGATGTAGACAAGGCCGCGGAGCGTCAGGTCCCGGTCGCAGACCGCGGGATGGCGCAGGAACGGCTGCAACGCTTCCGAAAGCCGGCCGGTCATCACGACGGACCGGAACGGCCGGTACGCTTCCTCCATCCCGGTGAGCAGTCCGTCGATCATGCCCGCGTGCCCGTAGAAGGCACCCGCGTTCAGGCAGTCCGCGGTATTCGTCCCGAGCCGGTGGGTGGGCGCCGTGACCGATGTGTCCGGGAGCGCGGCGGCCTTTCCGGTCAACGCGTTCAGGGAAGAGACGAGGCCGGGGATCATGGCGCCGCCGGTGCAGCGG
The DNA here is from genome assembly GCA_017959345.1 of Lachnospiraceae bacterium. Classification (GTDB taxonomy): domain Bacteria; phylum Bacillota; class Clostridia; order Lachnospirales; family Lachnospiraceae; genus UBA1267. The sequence goes on from JAGDAW010000195.1 coordinate 11,030, forward strand.
CCTTCCTCATCCAGGACGCTGACCGTGGTGGCGGTCCCGAGCCGGACGACCGCGGCCGGGAGCGGGTATTCGCGGAGGACCGCCATGGCGGACGCCGCAAGGCTCCCGCCCAGCTCCTCCGGGTGGTCCATCCGGATCTCCAGCCTGCAGGTCCCCGGGGTCACGCGGAGCGGCACTTTCGAGAACAGCCGGACCAGGGCGGATTCCAGGATGGCGTCGGTCTTCGGGACGGCGGAAGCGGTGACGCAGGCTTCCACGGAGGACAGGGGGATCCCGTGGGTGTCAAACAGGGTTTTCAGGTCCACCATGTATTCAAGGTCCGTTTTGCGGTCGTCCGTTTCGGCGCGCCAGGTAAAAACGGGGACGGTGCCGTCCATCAGGCCGAACACGGTCGACGTATTTCCGACATCGATGACGAGAACAGGCATACAGGCTCCTTTCCGAGAATTGCATAATCTATTCTAATATTGCAAAGTAAAATATACAACATCGGTAAATCAGGCGCTATGTCATATAAACGGATTTACAGGTGCTGTGAGAAAAGTTAAAAAAAATAGCAAAAATTGTTGATTTTAGTCGGATTTTGTGCTAAAAAATAAGAAATACAATGAACCACTGAGGAAAGACTGCCGCCTGTTTCGCTGTTTCCGGCATTTTCCGCCCCTTACTCCCATTTCGGGGGAGCGGAAAAAATGAAGGATTCCGCGGACCCGCAGCGCCGTTCCCGTGGGACGGGGCCGGGAACCCGTTCGTCCGCTGCCGGGCAGGCCTGCGGCGGCAGGAAGGCTCCGACTTTGTTATCA
>JAGDAW010000196.1 GCA_017959345.1 Lachnospiraceae bacterium
CCCGGTGGAAGACGGCGTCCGCGCCGAGCGCGCCGGCGAGGGGGAGGAGGAAGCGCAGGGTCGACCCGCTTTCCCCGCAGTACAGGCGGCGCAGGGTATCCGGCGGAGTGTCCGCGGGTAGGTTTTCCCGTGCCCACAGCGGGCGGATCCCGATGCCGTCCATCCGGAACCGCACCCCGGCGCCGAGCGCCGAGAGACATTTCCCGGTCGCTTCGATATCCGCGGAGACGCCGTCACATTCCAGGAATACGGGAAATGCGCCGTCCCCCGGGGCCGCGTCCGGCCCGGGCACAGATGCGGAAGGAGGATAATCCCCCGGCATCCGGGCGCAGGAAAGGGCCGCCGCCATCATCAGGCGGTGGCACACGGATTTGGATGCCGGCACCGGGAAGGCGCCGGTTCGAAGCCCGGGCAGCAGGGTGATCTCCATCGTACTCCTTACGCGCGTTTCACGGGCGCGAAACCGTTTTCAAAACGCTGTCCCCGCACCGGACATTATCCGGCGGCGATCCCGCCGTCCGTCATCCAGGACAGCAGTTCTTCCCCGGGGACGGGGCGGATCACGCAGCGGCCGACCGCGCGCGGCACGATCAGGGAGACGGTGCCGCCCCGCGCTTTCTTGTCCGAAAGGGCGGAAGAGAGCAGCCGGTTGGCGGGATACGGCGTCTCCGTGGGGAGCCCGTACCGCATAAGGAGCGCTTCCAGGCGGGCAGAGACCTCCGGGGCGCAGAGACCGCGCTTCACGGCGGCCCGGGTGACGGCCGCCATCCCCATGGCGACGCCCTGCCCGTGCAGGATCGAAAAGCCGCTGCAGGCTTCCGCCGCGTGGCCGAAGGTGTGGCCGAAATTCAGGAACATGCGGACGCCGCGGTCGAATTCGTCCTGGGTCACATATTTCCGCTTCATGTCCACGCAGGCGGCGATGACTTCCTCCTCCTGGCAGCGCACCGGCGTCCGTTCCAGCGATTCGAAGAACGCTTCGCTTTCGATCATGGCGTATTTGATGATCTCCGCGCAGCCGCACGCGTACTCCTCCTCCGGGAGCGTGGACAGTGTATCCGTGTCGCAGAGGACGAGGGAGGGCTGGAGGAACGCACCGGCCATATTTTTCCCATGGGCGAGGTCCACGGCCGTCTTCCCGCCCACGGAGGAGTCCACCATGGCGAGCAGGGACGTGGGGATCTGCACGCAGGGGATGCCCCGCCGGTAGGTGGCGGCCGCGAAGCCCGCGAGGTCGCCGGTCACGCCGCCGCCGAGGGCGACGATGAGGTCCGACCGCGTGATCCGCTGTACGCACAGCTCTTCGAGGAGCGCCGCGTAGGTCGCGAGCGTTTTGCTGGCCTCCCCGTGGGGAAATGTGAACACGGCGGTCCGGATGCCGGCTTCTTCCAGGCTTTTCTTCACGGCTTCTCCGTAAAGCGCGAAGACCCGGTCGTCCGATACCAGCATGCACGCCGCGGGGCCGCACGTCTCCCGGATGCGCGTCCCGGCTTCCGCGAGCAGGCCGCGCCCGATGACTACGTCATAGCTTTTGGCGGTGTCTATCCGAATGGTTCTCATGATGGCGCCCGTTACCTTCCGTCTATCTCTTCTTTCCGGCGTTTCCCTTCCTCAAGGAGGGCGACCAGCGTCTCCCGGTCGCCGGAATCGATGGCTTTCTTATATTCCGCGAGCTTCTCCTGCAGGAAAGCGATCTCCCCGGAGAGGAAATCCGCGTTCTCCAGGAAGAGCTCCGCCCACATTTCCGGGTTCAGCCAGGCGACCCGCGTCAGGTCCTTGTAGCTGCCGGCGGAGAACCCCTTATGGCTGCCCGCGGTGGGGCTCTTGACGTACGCGTTCGAAACCACGTGGGCGAGCTGCGACGTAAAGGCGATCATCCGGTCGTGTTCTTCCGCCGTCGTGACGGAGATCCGGCCGAAGCCCGCGGGGGAGAGGAGCGCCTTCACATGGTCCAGCAGCTCAATGTCGTCGTAGACCGGCGGCACGATGACCATGGGCGCGTTGTGGAACAGGTTCGCGCGGGCGTATTTGAAGCCCGAGTACTGGGTGCCGGCCATCGTGTGGCCGCCCACATAGGTAAACCCGTATTCCGCCGCGACCCGCATGCCGGGTTCCGTAATGACGCGCTTCGTGCCGCAGCAGTCGATGACCACCGGCTTCCGCCCGATGTGCGGGCCCATTTTCCGCATGTATTCCAGCGCGGCCGCCGGGTAGATGCAGACCAGGACGGCGTCGCATTCCGATATGTTTTCTTCCGTCAGCGCGCCGGAGACGGCGCCGGACAGTTCCGCAAACGCGGACACCTGCGGATCCGTGTCGTACGCGAGCACCCGGTGCCCCGCGGCCGAATACGCTTTCGCAAAAGAGCCCCCGATCAGGCCGAGGCCCACAATTCCAACCGTCATGATGCCTCCTGTCCCGTTATCCTTCCGTCCCGCAGCCGGCGGCCGCCCGCACCGCCAGGACCCGCTTCGCAAGCGTGTCGAACGCGTCCGGCGTCAGGGACTGGGCCCCGTCGCACAGGGCGTGCAGGGGGTCGTTGTGCACTTCGATGATCAGGCCGTCCGCGCCGCAGGCGGCCGCGGCAAGCGCCATGGGCGGCACGATCCGCGCGATGCCGGTGGCGTGGCTCGGGTCCACGATCACGGGGAGGTGCGTCAGCTCGTGGAGCATGGGCACCGCGGAGAGGTCCAGGGTGTTGCGCAGGTAATCGCTGTAGGTCCGGATGCCGCGTTCGCAGAGGATGACCTGCTCATTGCCGCTCGCCATGATGTATTCGGCGCTCATCAGGAGTTCCTTCAGCGTGTTCGCGAGCCCGCGCTTTAAGAGGATCGGCTTGTTGAGCGTCCCGAGCTCCCGGAGGAGGTCGAAATTCTGCATGTTGCGGGCGCCGACCTGGAGCACGTCGATGTCGTCGAAGAGCGGCAGGTCCTTCAGGTTCATGATTTCGGTGACGATCGGGAGGCCCGTCTCCGCCCGCGCGATCTTCAGGAGCTCGATGCCTTCGCCCTTCAGGCCCTGGAAATCATAGGGGGACGTGCGGGGCTTGAACGCGCCGCCGCGCAGCATCGCTGCGCCGGAGGCCTTGACCGCCTTCGCGATGCCGACGATCTGTTCCTCGGATTCCACCGAGCAGGGGCCTGCGATCATGGCGAAATGCCCGCCCCCGATCCGCACATCGCCCACCCGGATCACGGAATCCTCCGGATGGAACTTCCGGTTGCAGCATTTAAACGTCTCGGTGACCCGCTTGACGGATTCCACGATGTCCAGGCTCTCGATGAGGTCCATGTCCACTTTGCTGGTGTCCCCGATCAGGCCGAGGACGGTCTGGTATTCGCCGACGGATTTGTGGACGCCGATGCCCATGGCCTTCAGCCAGTTGATGAGCTGGTCCTGCTTTTCGGGGTTCGCATTTGCCTTGATGACTACGATCATGTCTAATCCTCTTTCTTCATTGCCGCGTCCAGGCCCCCCGTGGGAAGGCCTGCAAAAACGGGCGGCTTCAGGATAACCTGTGCCGCCCGGGAGATACGTGCTGTTCTTTCATCCGCATCCTTCGCATCACAAATTATCCTTACGCACAATGGTGTGTAAAGTAATAAGTAAAGCGATAGGAGAAAACGGATGCGTTCATGGGTAAGGTCCTTTCCAGCGAAGACGCCCCGCATAGAGGCCGTGCTCCGGATAGGTTGAAAGATATTGTACTCCGTATAATATTAAAAGTCAACACTAAAGCGAAAAAAAAACGGGAAAAGTTCCGTGGAACAGGGCTGTACGGCGCGGGGAAGCCGGCCCCGCGGGCTGCCGGCCGTAAGGGCGCAAAACGCGGCCGTTTGCTTCCGGGATTGTCTTGATTATTTATGAAAATGTGATACAATGAAACCAACATGATCCACTCACAAGGAGGAAGCCATGGGTTACGTAGAAAAAAACCTGAGGCCGGACGAGCGTGTGATTGCCACCGCGCACATTTCCTACTGGTCCATCGTCCTGGTCATCCTGAGGACCCTTCTGGTTGTGGGCGCCGTGATCGGCGTGGTGACCGGGCTCGCGCAGTCGATCCCGCAGGATCCGGGAGGCGCCGTCCCGTATGAGGGTGCGCCGTTCTTTGAAGCCTTCGTCGGGCAGCTCGAGGCGAACCTGATGACCGCAGCCGTCATCCTGAGCGTCATCCTCGTGCTGGTGGCGGTGTTCGAGATCATACGGATCCTGTGCATCCGCATGGTCGTGACGGATAAGAAGATCATCGGCAAATACGGCATCATCTACGTGCACGCGCTGGACGCGTACCTGGAGAAGATCGACAGCTTCACCATTGATGAAACCCTGCTAGGCCGGATCTTCGGGTACAGCACCATCCGCATCAGCACCGCATCGGACCACATGAAGTTCCGGTACATCTCGAACGCGAAGAAGTTCAAGAACACGGTGACGGAATGCTATGACCGCCGGCTGGAGACGCTGATGAAGAAGCAGGCGCAGCTGTTCGCGGCCGCCGTCCCGGCCCGCGCGGCGCAGGCCGCCGTACCCGGGGACGCATACGCGCGCTACGGCGTACCCGCACGTCCCGTCTACACACCCCCGGTGAACCGTCCGGCATATACGGACCCGCAGGGGGACGGACGCCCGGTGCAGGGCACGCGGCCGGTACCGCCGGAAAGGCCGGAAGGGAACTGAGCCCGGACCGCCCGGGGCGGAAAAACGAATAAGAGAACAGAACAGCAGGGGCAGCGGTGTTTTTCCGCTGCCCCTGCTTGCTTTTGCGTATGGAGGGTTACTGCTGGTCCTCCAGCGCGGTCTTCGCGGACACCAGCACCTTCTCTTCGTAGCAGGCGAAGCATCCGTCGACGAGGGCCTTATCCGGCGCAGGCGTGACCAGGCTGACGATCGGGACCAGGATCAGGCTCACCAGCATGGTGAACGCGCCGCAGTTGATGGGGGACTGCAGGATCGCGGGGAACGCGCTCCGGAAGAACAGGTTCGCAAGCGTAATGACCATACTGAAGCCGAACGTGGTCCAGCAGGCCGCCTTCGTGGTGCGCTTCCAGTAGAGGCCGTAGAGGAACGGGGCGAGGAACGCGCCCGCCAGGCCGCCCCACGAGACGCCCATCAGCTGCGCGATGAAGGTCACATTGGTCGTGTACTGGACGATGGCGATGATGACGGAGATCAGGATGAACACCACGATCAGGATCCGCATGATGAAGACCTGGCGTTTCTCATCCATGTCCTTGACGAACCGGTCTTTGATCAGGTCCAGCGTCAGGGTGGAGCTGGAAGTCAGCACCAGCGAGGACAATGTGGACATCGAGGCGGAGAGCACCAGGATGATCACAAGGGCGATCAGGATGTCCGGGAGGCCGGACAGCATGGTCGGGATCACGGAGTCGTAGCCGTTTGTGGCGATGTTGATGTCTTCCGAGAACAGACGGCCGAAACCGCCCAGGAAGTAGCAGCCGCCGGCGATCACAAACGCGAAAATGGTGGAAATGATGGTGCCCTTCGAAACGGCGCCCTCATTTTTGATGGCATAGAATTTCTGGACCATCTGGGGAAGGCCCCAGGTACCCAGGGAGGTCAGGATGACCACGCCGAGCAGGTTCAGCGGGTCGGGCCCGAAGAAGGAGTTGAAGACGCCGGGCGACCGCGCGAGTTCCGTGGCGCCGGTCTCATCCGTGACCTGTGCCAGTCCCGCGAGGGCGGCGCTCAGCCCGCCTTTGCTCCCGATGACCGCCGCGATGACCGCGACGATGCCGAAGAGCATGATGATGCCCTGGATGAAGTCATTGATGGCGGTGGCCATATAGCCGCCGGCGATGACGTAGATGCCGGTCAGCACCGCCATGACGATGACGCAGATGGAGTAGTCCAGGTTGAAGGCCATCCCGAAGAGGCGGCTCAGGCCGTTGTAAAGGCTGGCCGTATAGGGGATGAGCAGGACGAAGCAGATCACGGCGGCGGCCAGCTTCAGCGGGGTGGAATCAAAGCGCTTCTCGAAGAATTCCGGCATGGTCGCGGTGTTCAGGTGCTGCGTCATGATGCGGGTGCGGCGGCCGAGGACGACCCACGCGAGCAGGGAGCCGAGGAGGGCGTTCCCGATGCCGGCCCAGGTGGCGGCGATGCCGTATTTCCAGCCGAACTGGCCGGCGTAGCCCACGAACACGACGGCGGAGAAGTAGCTGGTGCCGTACGCGAAAGCGGTGAGCCAGGGACCGACCTGGCGTCCGCCCAGGACGAAGCCGTTCACGTCGGTCGCGTGCCTGCGGCAGTACAGGCCGATCGCGACCATGCTGCCGAAGAAGAGTACGAGCAGGATGATTTTCAGTGCCATGGAGGCCTCCTTTCTGTCAGGCGGGAAGGGGTGCTCATTGCCCTGCCGCCCGGCGCGGAGAGCAAAAGAAAACGCCCTCCGTAATCATGAATTACAGAGGGCGAATAAGATTCGCGGTACCACCTCAGTTTACCATGGCCTCACGGCGCATGGCCTTAACAGGTGCCGGGGATGAACCCGAGACCCTGACGCTGTAACGGGCGCCTGCCGTCGCTTCCTACACGGGAAATGCGTTCCTCAAAAACAGGAGCGTTTCCTTTCGGGGCGCTGCTCGCGGAATGTATTCGCGCACTGCCGTCCTGTCCGCCTCGCACCGTCCGGCGGCTCTCTTGACGGGACAAAGCAGGGTTACTTGTTTCCGGTCATCGCATTTGCTATTTACTTTTAGCCGCTATTCTACACAGGGCTATAGCCTTTGTCAAGACTTTTTTTGACGGTTTCGGACTTTTTTCCGCCGGCGGGGCCGGTCAGTCCCGCTTCCGGCAGCCCTTCGGCCCGCCGCTTACCCTTCCGCGCCGGTCCGTCTGTCCGCCGGGATCCGCGGGGGAGTCCGCCGGTCCGCTGGTCTGTCTGTCCGCCGGGATCCGTGGGGGAGCCCGCCGGTCCACCGTTACCCTTCCTGCGCCGCCCGCTGCGCCGCGCGACGCGCGAGCTGCGCCTCCATGTGCTTCAGCACCGCGCGGAGGAAGAAGACGCTGGCGATCAGGGAAATGACCTCCGCGATGGGGAAGGCCCACCAGACGTTCTGTACGGCCCCGGTCAGGGACAGGAGGTACGCGGCCGGGACCAGCACGACCAGCTGGCGGAGCACCGAAGTCAGGAACGAGAAGATGCTGCGGTCCATCGCCTGGCAGGCGGAACCGGTCACGATGCAGAACGCTGCGGGCAGGAAGCTGATGCTGATGATCCTCAGCGCCGGGATGCCGATCTCCAGCATATGGGCGGAGGGCTTGAAAATGGCCAGGATCAGGTGCGGGATCAGCTGGAACAGCAGGGTGCCCGCGGCCATGATGGCGGCCGCGTACAGGACGCCGTACCGGATCGTGCGGTAGATCCGGTCGCGGTTCCCCGCGCCGTAATTGTACCCGATGACCGGGATGATGCCGCTGTTCAGGCCGTAAACCGGCATGAAGAAGAAGCTCTGGATCTTGAAATACGCCCCGTACACCGCCACGGCGGTCTGCGAGAAGGAGTCGAGGATAATGTTCATCACATAGTTCGTGATCGAACCGATGCTGACCATCAGGATGGAAGGCAGCCCGATCCGCAGGATGCCGCCGATGATCCGGATGCGCGGGATGAAGTCGTTCCGGAGGATGCGCACTTCCGGGTTCTTCCGGAACTGGAAGAACAGGCCGAGCCCGGCCGCGACGCCCTGCCCGATGACGGTCGCGGTGGCGGCGCCCGCCGTTCCCATGGCGGGGAGCCCGCACCAGCCGTAGATGAAGAACGGGTCCAGGATGATATTCGTGATGGCGCCGGCCATCTGGGTCCACATGGAGAGGTTCGTCCGCCCCGTGGCCTGCAGCATCCGCTCGCAGAGCATCTCGATGTACAGGAACAGGGAACCCATGGTGATGATCCGGAGGTAAATGTACGCATTTTCCCGGACGACCGGGTCCGCCGTCTGCGGGTTGATGAACGCTTCGGTCCCGAACAGGCCGAACAGGAACATCAGGACCCAGTAGCAGACGCCGAGGAACAGGCCGGTGCCCGCGATCCGGCCGGCGGCCGAGCCGTCTTTCGACCCGAGCGCACGGGAAATGAGCGCGCTGACGCCCACCCCGGTGCCGGTGCCGAGGCCGATCATGATGTTCTGCGCGGGAAAGGCCAGCGTCAGGGCCGAAAGGCCCTCCTGTGAGACGTGGGACACGTAGACGCTGTCGATGATGTTGTACAGGGCCTGCACCAGCATGGAAAGCATGATGGGCACCGCGATCGAGAGCAGCAGCCGGCCTTCCGGCATTTCGCCCATGCGGGCGGAGTCCGTTTTCTTCACCGCCATTTTCGGTCTCCTTGGTCAGAAATATCCGATAATTATACCACAGGTACGGTTTACAGTCAATGCCAGAGGGCAGGGAAAGCGGGGCACGCCCGGAATCCGTCATTCGCAGGCGCGGCTTTTTCCCCGGGATTCCGGCTGTTTACCGGGAACACGGGTTTTAGGGAAGTATGATTCCGGGAAGTACGATTCCTTAACCAGAAGTCCGGGGGTTACATTTTCCGGAAGCCGGTCCCGGCGGTCTGACGGATGGCGGTTGCGGTTTTCTCCCCGGTATGGTATAGTTCGCTCATAAATGTGTCCACAGAAACGGAGGGCTGCCATGGCAAGACCAAAGAAAGACGACGCGCGCACGATCCTGTACAAGGTCCGTCTGAACGCGTATGAAAACAGGATGCTGGAAGAGGCCGGCGCATACGCGTCCGCCCCGAAATCCGAAGTGATCCGGGAAGCGCTGCGCGGTTATCACCGGGCGGTCTGCCCGCCTGCGGCCGGGCAGGCGGATCCGCCGGAAGCCCCGGACATGTGCGTTCCCTGCGGGGCGGGCATCCTCAATATCCGGGTCGGCGCGATTATCCTGAAGGAAGGGCGGGTCCTGATGGTCCGGAACGACTTCAACGATTATTTCTATTCCGTCGGGGGACGGATCCGGTTCGGGGAGACCGCGGAGGAAGCCATCGTGCGGGAAGTCCTGGAAGAGACCGGCGTCCGGATGGAGATCGACCGTCTGGGCTTCATCCATGAGAATTATTTCATCTGCGACATGCCCGCGAAACTGGGGAAGGAAGTCTACGAGGTCGGGTATTATTTCTACATGAAGGTGCCGGAGGACTTCAAACCCGTGTGCCGGAGCGTGACGGAACAGGGGCAGGAGGAATACCTGGAATGGGTTTCGCCGGATGACCCGCGGACCGTTTACCCGTCGTTTTTCAGGACGGAGCTGGACCCCGGAGACCGGTCGGTCCGGCATATGGTGCAGGATGACCGGAGGAACGGAAATGTCTGATCGCGGAACGCCGGAGAAGATCAGGATCCGGGGCGCGCGGGTCCATAACCTGAAAAATGTCGACGTGGATATCCCGCTCCATGAAATCGTCGGGATCGCGGGCGTGTCCGGGTCCGGGAAATCGTCATTGGCCCTCGGCGTGCTCTACGCGGAGGGGTCGCGGCGGTATCTGGAGTCCCTTTCGACCTATACGAGGCGCCGCATGACGCAGGCGGCGAAGGCGGACGTGGATGAGGTCCTGTATGTGCCGGCGGCGCTCGCGTTGCACCAGCGGCCGGCTGTGCCCGGCATCCGCTCCACATTCGGCACGGGGACGGAACTCCTGAACAGCCTGCGCCTGATGTTCTCGCGCCTCGGCAGCCACCGGTGCCCGAACGGCCATTACGTCCCGCCCTCCATGGCGGTCGCGGCGGAGCAGGCGCTCGTCTGCCCCGAATGCGGTGCGAATTTTTACGGCCCCGGCGCGGAAGAACTGGCCTTCAACAGCCAGGGCGCGTGCCCGCACTGCGACGGGACCGGGATCGTCCGCGTGGTGGACGAGTCCACATTGGTCCCCGATGAATCCCTGACGATCGACGAAGGCGCCGTGCTGCCCTGGCAGACGCTGATGTGGTCCCTGATGAAGGATATCGCCAGGGACCTGGGGGTGCGGACGGACGTGCCGTTCCGGGACCTGACCGAAAAAGAGCGGGAGATCGTGTTCCACGGCCCGGCCGTCAAGCGACACATTGTCTATCAGAACCAGACGAGCGGCGCGGCGGGCGAGATGGATTTCACGTATTTCAACGCCACCTATACGGTGGAAAATGCGCTCTCGAAAGTCCGGGACGAAAGCGGGATGAAGCGCGTGGAGAAATTCCTGCGGCTCTCGGTGTGCCCGGCGTGCGGCGGGACGCGGCTTTCCGAACAGGCGCGGGCGCCCAGGATTATGGGCATCAGCCTGGCCGACGTCTGCGCCATGACGCTTTCGCAGACGCTTTCCTGGGTCGCGCGGGTGCCCGGTTCCGTGCCGGACGCGATGAAACCCATGGCCCGAAGCATCTGCGACTCCTATGAGGCGGTATCGAAGCGGCTGATGGACCTCGGACTGTCCTATCTGACGCTGGACCGTGCGGCGTCCACATTGTCCACGGGGGAGCGGCAGCGGATGCAGCTCGCGCGGGCGGTCCGGAACCGGACGACCGGCGTCCTTTACGTCCTTGACGAACCCTCCGTCGGCCTCCATCCGGCCAATATCGAGGGGCTGAACGGCGTGATGCAGGACCTCGTCGCGGACGGGAATACCGTGCTGCTGGTGGACCATGACGTGCAGATCCTGAAAGCGGCCGGCTGGCTGATCGAGATGGGGCCGGGCGCGGGCGCGGCCGGGGGGCGCGTCATCGCGGAGGGGACCGTGGAGCAGGTCGCGGCAAACCCGCAGTCTGTCATTGCGCCGTTCCTGAGCGGGGAGGCGGCGGTCCGCAGGAGGCCGGGCGGCGCCCTGGCTGGAGGGTCTGTCTTTGACGGCGGCTGCATCCGCATGGAGACGCGCCCGATCCGTACGGTGAAAGCGCTGGACGTGCGGATCCCGAAAGGGAAACTGACCGTCGTCACAGGGGTTTCCGGCTCCGGAAAGACCACGATGGTGCTGGAAAGCCTCGTCCCCGGGCTGGACGCCGTGATTTCCGGCGGCCCGCTCCCGGCGCATGTGGTCCGGGCGGAGGCCGGCGGCATCCGCCATGTGAAGCTGATCGACGCGTCCCCCATCGGGATCAACATCCGCTCCACGGTGGCCACCTACGCCAATGTCCACGACGAGCTCCGGAAACTCTTCGCGAGAACCCGCGGCGCGAAGGAAAATGTTTATAAGGCCGGCGATTTCTCCTACAACACCGGCGCGCTGCGCTGTCCCGTCTGCGACGGTACGGGCTCGATCAGCCTCGACGTACAGTTCCTGCCGGACGTGGCGATTCCCTGCCCCGAGTGCAGGGGCTCCCGCTATTCGAAGGCGGCGTACCGGGTCTTACTCCGGAACCGGGCCGGCGAAGAAAAATCCCTCCCGGAACTGATGGCGATGGACGTGAATACCGCCCTCGGTTTCTGCAGGGACATGAAGAACGTCGCGCCGAAGCTGGACGTCCTCCGGCGCCTCGGCCTCGGCTACCTGACGCTCGGCGAAGAGACGCCGAACCTCTCAGGCGGCGAGGCCCAGCGGCTGAAGCTCGCGAGCGAGATGGGGAAGGCGCAGGCGGACAGCGTCTTCGTATTCGACGAGCCCACGATCGGCCTGCATCCGCTTGACGTCCGGACGCTCCTCGACGTATTTGCGGCGCTCATGGACAGCGGCGCGACGGTCGTGGTCATCGAGCACGACCTGGACGTGATCCGGAACGCCGACTACGTGGTCGATATGGGCCCCGGCGGCGGGGAGGAGGGCGGCCGGATCGTGGCGTGCGGCACCCCGGAAGAGATCCGCGCGTGTAAGGAGAGCGTGACCGGGCGGTACCTGTAGGCAGGGAGAGGGAAGCCGGAACGCCGCGTAAAGGAGCCGTTTCCGACATGTTTCGGAGCTTATCGGCTGTTTAAGCACATTTTCCGGCTGTATATTTCAAGAAATACAGCCGATACCGGCTGTTTTATGGTTGAAAAACAGCCGACGTCGGCGTATAATAGCGCTGAAAGAATAGAAAAGGGGTGATGAAATGGAATATATCTCCGTAAAGGAAGCAAGTGAAAAATGGAAAATTACAGAGCGGGTTGTTCGGCAGTACTGTATGGACGGCCGGGTTCCCGGCGCATTTATCACGGGAAAAACCTGGAATATCCCGGAGGTCGCGGAGAAACCGGTCCGAAAACCCAGGAAGAAGCCGGTCCCGGAAACGGGCGGCGCTGTCCCCGATGTCATCGGGAGGCTTCCCGTTTCGATTGGGAATACCTCTTATATCGAGGTGTCCAGTGAATGCTATTACGTCGACAAGACGCTGCTGATCCGGGACCTGATAGATGACCGCAATATGGTTACGCTGTTCACCCGCCCCAGGCGTTTCGGGAAGACGCTGGCGGTCAGTATGCTGAAGACCTTTTTTGAGAAATCCGCGGAGGATACTTCCCGTTACTTCAAAGATAAGAAAATCTGGGCGTGCGGTGAAAAGTACCGGCGGATGCAAGGCGCCTTCCCGGTGATCACGCTTACGTTCAAGGACGTGAAATATGACAGCTGGGCGTCCTCCAGAGAAGCGATCTGGCTGGTCATCAAAGACGAATACAAGCGGCATCCGGAACTCACCGGCAGCAGCCTTCTGGATGATGACGCGAAAGACTATATTGCCCGGATGGAAAGCGGCAGGCTCAGCGATGTGGAACTGAGCCGCGCGCTCCTGAACCTGGCGCATATGCTTTCGGTGCATCATGGCACCCGGACCGTCATCCTGATCGATGAGTATGATACGCCGATCCAGCAGGGCTATTCCAAAGGTTTCTGCGGGGAGGTCATTGCCTTCATGAGGAATCTCTTCTCCGGCGGCCTCAAAGATAATCCGGACCTGGCATTCGGCGTGCTGACCGGGATTATGCGGGTATCCAAAGAGAACCTGTTCAGCGGTCTGAATAATCTGACGGTTTTTACGGTGCTGGACGAGAAGTACAGTGCGTATTTCGGCTTTACGGAAGAAGAAGTCCGGGAAATGGCGGCATATTATCACAGGGCCGGTTCCATGGATGAGGTGCGGGCCTGGTATGACGGGTACCGGTTTGGAAACACGCGGATCTATAATCCCTGGTCTGTCACGAATTATTTCGCTTCGGATGGTCAGGCAAAACCGTACTGGGCGAATACCTCCGACAATGAGATCATCCGGGATATTCTTTCCGGCCTGGACCCCGAAACCGCCGATGACCTTCTAAAGGTCATGCAGGGTGAGGAAATCCATGCGGCACTGGACATGGAAGTCGTATACCCCGGGATGGCGGACGGGAATGACACCGTTTTCAGCTTCCTGCTTCTGGCCGGGTATCTGACGCCCGCCGGGAAGCCGGAAGAGACGGAGATCGGTACATTTGCCGCGCTCCGGCTGCCGAATACCGAGATGCGGAGGGTCTACAATACGGAAGTGCTGGGCTGGATCCGGACGCAGCAGCCCGGGAGTGTGATCACGGAGATTGAGAAAGCGGTTTACCTGGGTGACGGAAAACGTCTGCAGGAAGCGCTCCGGAAATATATGGTCGCCACGATCTCTTTCCATGACGGCGCTGCGGAAGGCTTTTACCACGGGATGGTTCTCGGCCTGGTCGCCAGCCTTTCTTCACGGTATTATATCTTTTCGAACCGGGAAGCCGGCGAAGGGCGGTTTGATCTTCAGATGGAACCGAAAGACAGGAACCTTCCCGGAATCCTGATGGAATTTAAGGCGGTCCCCGGTTCCGGACAGGATAGCCTTGCGGAACTGGCGGAGGAAGCGCTCAGGCAGATCGCCGCCAGAGGCTATGACCGGGAACTCGAGATGCGTGAGGTGAAACACATTGTCCGGTATGGGATCGCTTTTTCGGGGAAGAAGGTAGAAGTCAGAGTCTGCTGAACCCGTAAGCGCCGTGGCCGTATTCCCGGGGAGACAGAAGAACGCCGCCATGGGATGTGAAGGAGGATCCCCTTTTCGTATGGAAATGGCCGGATTTTCCGCTTGACCGGCGGTCTCAGGGGTCTTATAGTATACTATTATGAGCCGAACAGGAGGGAATCGCGATGAAACTTGCAGAAGCCTTACAGGAACGGGCGGATCTGAACCGGAAGATCGCCGAACTGCAGTCGCGGATCACCCGCAATGCGGTCGTTCAGGAAGGGAGTGCCCCTTCGGAAGACATCGGAGAACTGAAGCAGGAACTGGATGCCGCGGCAGTCCGGCTGACCGG
>JAGDAW010000197.1 GCA_017959345.1 Lachnospiraceae bacterium
GGGCATCAACATGACGGATTTCCTGACGGATATCATCGAGCATTCCTGAAGCCCGGATGCTTCTCAAGGAGTTTATAGCCGAAGCTGTCTCTTCCCTGCGGGACCTGTATCCCGAAGAGGAGGCGCGCGGCATCGTGCTGATGCTCTGCCAGGCGGTGCTGGGCGTGCAGCGCTATACGCACTTGATCGAACCCCAGACAGTGGTCCCGGCCGCCAAGGAACGGGTACTCTCGCAGGCGATGGAGCGGCTGAAGGCCGCGGAACCCGTGCAATATGTCACCGGCGTGGCGTCCTTCTGCGGCCATGATTTCCGTGTGACGAAAGACGTGCTGATCCCGCGCCCCGAGACCGAGTGCCTGGTGCAGGAAGCCATCGCGGCCGTCGAGGCCTTGGAGCGGATGCGGATTTCCGCCGGGCATGCCGGCGAAGCGCTCCGCATCCTGGACCTGTGTACCGGGTCCGGATGTGTCGCCTGGTCGATGGCGCTTGCTTTGCCGGGCGCCCGGGTGACAGGCGTGGACATTTCCGAGGAAGCCCTTGCCGTCGCACGGGGGCAGGATTTCGGCCGGGTCATCCGCCGTGCGGGGGGAAAGGCTCCGGAATTCATCCGGATGGATATCCTCGACCCGGAAATCATCCTGCCCGAAGGCGCTTTCGACCTGGTCCTTTCCAATCCGCCTTATATCCTTGAATCCCAGAAAGCTGAGATGCGGCGCAATGTGCTCGATTTCGAGCCGTCCCTGGCACTGTTTGTCCCGGATGAGGATCCGTTGCTTTTCTACCGGGCGGTCGCCCGTATCTCTCGCCGCTGTCTTGCACCCTGGGGCCGGGGTTTCGCGGAGATCAATGAGGACCTGGGACCCCAGACCTGTTCGCTTTTTGTCGCGGAAGGCTTCTCCCGCGCAGCGGTCCGGAAGGACTTTTTCGGAAAAAACCGCTTGATTTCTTATTGACGACCACCCTTTGACGGCTCTCTGCGGCCGTTTTTGACGATTATCCGTGTTAAATTTTTTCACACGGATAGTTTTTCGTCACTTTGCATCAGACATAGACAGACTAAACTATGAAGACTTCATCATTTATGTTCCTGGGGGCGGCCATGCTCTTGTGCCTGGTCTCCTGTGAGCGCCCGGCTCCGGATCCCGAACCGGCCGGGCCCATCCCTCCGCTGACCCTGAAAGGGGTGGCGCAGCTCTTTTCTTCCCTTCCGCTCTCCTCCGACCATGTCCGGGAGGTGCGGGATGCCGTTTCTTCCTCGTCGGAATGCGGGTACGACGAGGAGTACATGATGTGCGACCTGTTCGAGGCGCCGGGTTCGGGCGTAGGGTCCGGAGCGGGCGGCACCCGTTCTTCAGCCTACGCCCATCCCTTGCGCGACCTGATCCGCGACTGCCTGAACGAGCGGGTGCGGACCCGTTCCGGCGGGGACGCGGATGCGGCCGTGGAAGCGTTTGTAGAGGCTCTCTCTGCATCCGGGATGCAGATTTATTGGCCTTATTCCACTGAGTGGGATGGAAAGACGATGCCCGTCATCACCTTCGATCCCGAGTCGGCCGCCCTGGCCAACATAGGCTATGAGCCGGTAGTGGATGCAGAGGGGCGCGTGACGGCGCGTGAAATCCTGGTAGATGAGGAGTTGGCCCGGAAACGTCCCGTATGGGTGGTCAACGCCAACGACGACAGCGGCTATGTGTCGCTGGAGCAGCTGCGCCGGCAGGATCCGGAGTGGGGTCAGGGCGGGCGCGTGATCATCGGCACGGTTCCCACCCGCGCAGGGGGCGCCAGAGATGGCGCCGCGAACGATTTCCGGTCATTGATCTTGAAGGATTTCACGATGAAGCAGCATTACGACAGTTGGTTCCGGGGAGCTTCGGAATTCTGGGTCAAATGCGGCTCCGTCCAGGGTTTCACCGCTTCGACGGAAGCGGAGCTTCGTCTGTATCAGCCCTCTGTCACGGATTTTATGATTTCCGTCAAGCGGGATCAACTGGAGCAGACCCTCCCGTTCGATGCCGTGATCATCTCCGACTGGACGGATCAGCTGGACAGTTTCGCTTTCCTCATCGTGGAAGATGACGGCGGGTCCCAGACTTCCTGGAAAGTCGATGCGAC
>JAGDAW010000198.1 GCA_017959345.1 Lachnospiraceae bacterium
AGAAGAGCAGCGGCTGGAAGAAGAGCGCCGCCGCAATGAGGCGTGCGCGCCGTAAAGGCCGCACCGTACGGATAAACGAAAAAACAGGACAGGAGCGGGGGCAGGCGGCCCCCGCTCCGCCCGTATCCGGGGAAAACATCCTGAACGCAGACTTCGCCGCTCCGGCGGCCCCCGTTCCGCCCGTATCCGGGGGAAAACGGGCAAAATGAAAAAGAACGTGTATATCCGGCGAATTTATGGTATGATAACCGGATAAGCCCCGGCGGGCCGCGTCTCCGTCCCGGTTGTACGCGGCGGGCCACGGGCGGGCGCGGGGCGTTCCATGCGTCCCGCGGGGATCATCAGGAGGGATACACATGCTTGTTCTGAAGGACATACATAAAGAATACAGGACCGGGGACACCGTGGTGGAAGCGCTGCGGGGCGTCAGCCTGGCGTTCGGCAGCCACGAATTCGTGGCCATCCTGGGGCCGTCCGGCTGCGGGAAGACGACGCTGCTCAACATCATCGGCGGGCTGGACCGGTACACGTCGGGGGACCTGGCCGTGAACGGCCGGAGCACCGCGCAGTTCAAAGAAAGCGACTGGGACGTCTACCGGAACCATTCGATCGGGTTCGAGTTCCAGAATTACAACCTGATCCCGCACCAGACCGTCCTGTCCAACGTGGAACTGGCGCTGACCCTGAGCGGCGTCAGCAGGGACGAACGGCGGAAGCGGGCCCTGGAAGCCCTGGACCTCGTGGGGCTCTCGGACCAGGTGAAGAAGAAGCCGAACCAGATGAGCGGCGGCCAGATGCAGCGGGTGGCCATCGCCCGGGCGCTGATCAACGACCCGGACATCCTGCTCGCGGACGAGCCCACCGGCGCCCTGGACAGCGAGACCAGCGTCCAGGTCATGGAGATCCTGAAGGAGGTCTCCCGGAAGAAGCTGGTCATTATGGTCACCCACAACCCGGAACTCGCGGATACCTACGCGGACCGGATCATCCGCCTGCTGGACGGGCAGGTGGTCAGCGACTCGAACCCCGGGGCGGCGGACGAGGCGGAGCCTTCGGCGGACGTCCGGAAGCAGAAGACCTCCATGAGCTTCATGACCGCGCTGTCGCTGTCGTTCAGCAACCTCCTGACGAAGAAGGGCCGCACGCTGCTGACCTCCTTCGCCGGGTCCATCGGCATCATCGGCATCGCGCTGATCCTGGCCCTGTCCTACGGGGCGAACGCCTATATCAGGCGGGTGGAGGAGGATACATTGTCCGCCTATCCCCTGGAGATCACGCAGCAGGCCATGAACCTGACGGACTCCCTGAGCAGCCTGATGGGCCTTTCGGACGCGGAGAAGACCCGGGAGGACGGGAAGATCTATTCCGGGAGCCGGATGACGAACATGATGAGCGCCTGGTGGAGCAGCGTCACGAACAACAACCTGCGGAACCTGAAAGCGTACCTGGAGGACGAGAAGAACGGCGTCCGGGACCTGGTCAGCGGCATTGAATACAGTTACGAGACCCCCATCACGCTTTACCGGGAAGACGCGTGGGGCCACATCATACAGGTCAACCCCTCCGCCACCATGGACGCGGCCGGCGTCAGCGACGTGCTGGAAATGTCCATGTCGAGCGCGGGCATTTTCTCGGACACCCTGATGACGGAGTCTTCCAGGCGGCTGAACGTGTTCGCGCCGCTCCTGGACAACCGGGACCTGCTCCGCCACCAGTACGACGTCCTCGCGGGCCGATTCCCGGAGTCCATGGACGAAGTGGTCGTCATCGTGAACAGCCGGAACGAGCTGTCGGATTACACCCTGTATACGCTGGGCCTCCGGGACCAGACGGAACTGGCGTGGCAGTTCGAGCAGCTGCAGGCCGGGAACGAGATCGATGCCCCGCCCATGGAATTCACCTACGACGACCTGCTGTCCCTGCGCTTCAAGCTGGTCCTGAACACCGACCTTTACGAGAAGCGGGGCGACCGCTGGGTCAGCATGAAGGATGAGGACGGGGAATACCTGCGGACGCTCCTTGAGGACGCGCAGGAGATCCGCGTGGTCGGCATCCTGCGGCCTTCGGACGGGACCGTGGCGACCTCCACCGCGAGCGGCGTCGGCTACCTGCCCGAACTGATGAAGCAGGTGGTGACCCGGGTGAACGAGAGCGAGATCGTCAGGGAGCAGCGGGAGAACCCGGACACCGACATTTTCACGGGGAAGCCGTTCGACACCACGCGGGACGACATCCTCCAGGCGCTGAAGGACATGTCGCTCGCCGATTTCGCGAAGCAGTACGGCGCCATGATGGGGTGGCCGGACGAGATCATCACGCAGCTCAACACGTATTCCGGGCTGCTCCGGCTCATCCCGAAGGAGCAGATCCTGCAGTTCATGCCCAGCGTGCTGCCGGAGATCGAGGGGGGCAGCTACACCAGGAACATGGCTTCACTCGGGGTCAGCGACCTGGACGCGCCGTCTTCCATCTACATTTACCCGAAGAGCTTTGAGGCAAAAGAGAAGCTGACGGACCTGATCGACGCCTACAACGACGCCGCCAGTGAGGAAAATGTGATCCAGTACACGGACTACGTGGGGCTCCTCATGTCGTCCATCACCGACATCCTGAACGCCATCAGCTACGTGCTCATCGCGTTCGTGGCGATTTCCCTGGTGGTGTCCTCCATCATGATCGGCATCATCACCTACATCAGCGTGCTGGAGCGGACGAAGGAGATCGGCATCCTGCGGGCCGTCGGGGCGTCCAGGAGGGACATCTCCCGCGTGTTCAACGCGGAGACGGTCATCGTGGGCTTCGGCGCCGGGGTGATCGGCATCCTGGTGACCCTGCTGCTGGTGGTGATCGTGAACCTGATCATCCACGCCCTGACCGGCCTTTCGGGCCTGGCGGTCCTCCCGGTCCGCGGCGCGGTCATCCTGGTCATCATCTCCGTGGTCCTGACCCTGGTGGCGGGCCTGATCCCCTCCGGCATCGCGGCCCGGAAGGACCCCGTGGAGGCGCTGAGGACCGAGTAAGACGGGGCCTTGCGCGGGCATCCGGGGCTATGGCCGGGGCGGACGGAAAAGGACGGGAGATTCCCGTCCTTTTCCTGTTGAATATCCCGGCGTTTTGGTGTATAATGTCCGAATCCGCAGCACAGGCTGCGGCTGTGACGGCCGGCGACGGTGCGTTTTCCCGCACCCGGCGCCGCCTGTTTACCTTAACATTTTTCATGCGGAGTGACTTATGGAACCTCTTCTTTTCCTGCCCGTTCTGATCGCCTTCGTGCTTTCCGCCGTCCTTTGCCCGGTCCTGATCCCGGTTCTCAGGAAACTGAAATTCGGACAGCAGGTCCGCGCGGAAGGGAACCCGGAGCACCTGAAGAAGCAGGGCACCCCGACCATGGGCGGCATCGCGTTCCTCGCGGCGGTCCTGGTGACGTGCCTGGCTTTCGTGTTCATTTACCCCAGGCTGCTGCCGGTCCTGCTCCTGACGCTCGGGTTCGGCGCCATCGGGTTTGCCGATGATTTCCTGAAGGTCGTGAAGAAGCAGTCGGAAGGGTTCAAGCCGCTCCAGAAGCTGGTCTGCCAGTTCGTGATCACCGGGCTGTTCGCGTGGTACTGCGCCGCGGACCCGGAGATCGGGACGGGGGTCATCATCCCCTTTGCCGGCGGGCAGGAATGGGACATGGGATGGCTTTATATCCCGTTTGTGTTCTTTGTGGTGCTCGGCACGGACAACGGCGTGAACTTCACGGACGGTCTGGACGGGCTCTGCGGCAGCGTGACCGCGGTCGTCGCACTGTTCTTTTTCCTGGTGGCGGGCGTCTCAGGGAATCCGGGCGTCTCGGTCGTCTCCGGCGCCGTGGCGGGCGCCCTGATGGGCTTCCTGATCTCGAACGCGTTCCCCGCGAAGGTTTTCATGGGGGATACCGGCGCGCTTGCGCTCGGCGGTTTCGTGGCGTCGGCGGCGCTGGTGCTGAAAATGGGCTGGTTCGTCCTGATCATCGGCCTCGTGTACGCCGTCGAAGTGCTTTCCGTCATCCTCCAGGTTTCGTATTTTAAGCTGACGCACGGGAAGCGCCTGTTCAGGATGGCGCCCATCCACCATCACTTTGAGCTGTGCGGGTACTCGGAGACCCGGATCGTGACCCTGTTTACGGCCGTTACGGTGCTGCTCTGCATGCTGGGGTACATCGCCCTCTGATCCGGAGGACGGAAGCTGTCCGGCAGGGCGGGGCACAGGATCCGGGCTGCCGGATGCGACGCGTCAGACCGTACAGGGAACCGCCGTCCCGGGGGAGGCCCGCCGGGCGCGGCGCGCGGATCCCCGCCAGGGGACGGGCCGGGGATTGCGGAGGATGAAGCCGCCGTATGGGTAAGCTGTTTGCGTTTTCAGAAGAATACGAGGGGGAGGAACTCCGGAAAGACCCCGGGGGTGCCCGGAGGAAGCGGTCCCACAGGGGGCTGCTGGTCATCGTGGTGCTCCTGATCCTGACCGGTGCCGTGGTTGCGGCCGCGTACCTGATCCGGATCGAGCGGATCGAAGTGGCCGGGAACGAGCACTGCAACCGGGACGTGGTCATCGGGAAGGTGCTCCCGGAGGAAGAGGACCGGCGCCTGATCGCGGTGCTGTACAGGATGGTGCGCGGCGTGCCGCTGGACGGCGCGTTTACCTCCCTCAGGCTGGAACTGACCGGGCTCCAGTCGGTCCGGATCACCGTGAAGGAGGCCCCCGCGGTCGCCCAGACCGGGTTCGGCGGGTCTTACGTGTTCCTGAACACGAAAGGATACGTGGTCGGCACATTGCCGGTGCGGGACAGCGACGTCCCCTGCCTTTCGGGGGACCTCATCGCGTCCTACAGGGATTTTGAGTTCCCTGAGACCGTGGGCGGGGACGATGAAGCCCTCCTCATGGCCGTGAAAGTCGCGGAGAAAGTGACGGAGTACGGCGTCGATACGCGGGACATCCTGTGCAGCGGGCGGATGTTTACGCTTGTCATCGGGGACGTGCGGGTGTCGATCGGGAAAGCGGAGGACCTGGACCAGAAACTCCAGGAAGTGAACGCCCAGATGCCTTCCTACCGGGGGCTGAAGGGGGTCCTCCACATGGAGGACTGGGACGAAAGCGACCCGCATCGCGTCTTTTATTTTGAGGTGAGCCCGCCCTGACGGGGGGGCCGGCGCATAAAAGTTTCGGAAATCTGTAATTTCCTGTTGACTTTAGTGGCGGGTTTCATGTATATTTTCATTTAGACTGTTGTCGGGATTTTCTGCCGGAATGTCTCTTAAGGATATAGAAGGAGGACGGGGTTTTGTACGAGATTAAGGTAAATGAATCGGAAGCCGGTGCGATGATCATCGTTGTCGGCGTAGGCGGCGCGGGAAATAACGCCGTGAACCGGATGGTTGAAGAGAATGTTGCGGGCGTGGAGTTTGTCGGCGTGAATACGGACAAGCAGGCCCTGCAGCTTTGCAAGGCGCCCACCGTGCTCCAGATCGGCGAGAAGCTGACGAAAGGGCTGGGATGCGGCGCGGATCCTTCCAAGGGCGAGAAGGCCGCGGAAGAGAGCGCGGATAACCTGGCTGAGCTCATCAAGGGCGCGGACATGGTCTTTATTACCTGCGGCATGGGCGGCGGCACCGGGACGGGCGCGGCGCCTGTGGTGGCGCGTCTCGCGAAAGAGATGGGCATCCTGACCGTAGGCATCGTGACGAAGCCGTTTACCTTCGAGGGGCGGGTCCGTATGGAGAATGCGGCGAACGGCATCCAGAAGCTGAAATCCAGCGTGGATACGCTGATCGTCATCCCGAACGATAAACTGCTGCAGATCGTGGACCGCAGGACGTCCATGCCCGAAGCGCTGAAGAAGGCGGACGAAGTCCTCCAGCAGGCGGTGCAGGGCATTACGGACCTGATCACCGAGTCCGCGGACATCAACCTGGACTTCGCGGACGTCCAGACCGTCATGCGGGATAAGGGCCTGGCCCATATCGGCATCGGTGAGGCGACCGGAGACAACAAGTGCGAAGAAGCCATGAAGATGGCCATCGCGAGCCCGCTGCTTGAGACCTCCATCGAGGGCGCGAGCCATGTGATCGTGAACATTTCCGGCGACGTCAGCCTGTCTGAGGCGAACGACGCCATGGAGATCGTGCGCGAGAAGGCGGATCCGAGCGCGAACATCATCTTCGGTACCGCGTACCGTGAGTCCGCGGAAGACCAGGTGACCATTACCGTGATCGCGACCGGCGTCCGGGATGCCGGCCAGCCGGACAAGAACCGGAGGCGGATGGAACTGGAAGGGCTGATCGGCAGGAAGCCCCAGCCGCAGGCCCAGCCCCAGACAGAGGCCAGGAAGCCCGCGGAGACGCCCGCGGAGAAGCCCGAAGAAGGCCTTAAGCTCCCGGATTTCTCTGCCGCGATTTCGAAGCAGGGTAAGGACGGAGGCGGCATCCGGGTTCCCGATTTCCTGAAGAAACCCGGTAAGTAAGACATAGAAAAAGGGCCCGGCTCGCCGGGCCCTTTTTGAAGAATCCGCGGCGCTTTCAGGCGCCGTCGTCCCCATTTGCCCACCGAAAGGCGGTCGTTCATGAAAAATACCTATCTGCTCCGGTACGCCGGAGGCATTCTTTTGTTCGCGCTCGGCGCGCTCGCGTCCCACTTCGGGGTGACCGTCCTGTCCTTTGTCCTGTTCCTCGTCCTCGCCGCGGGCGAAACCGTGCTGTGTTACCGGGAACAGCGGCGGATCCTGGATTTCCGGATCCTGCTGAGCCTGTCGTGGCTTTTGGCCATCGGGCTGTCCAGGCTGGACCTGAGCCTGCACCAGACGCCGTTTTCCCTGAATACCTGGCTGGCCTGCGGGCTGTTCTACTTCGGGTTCCTGGCTGCCTATGACCTGTTTGTCTTCCTGAACGGGCGGAGACAGGAAGGAGGCGGGCAGGAGGCGGCCGCGGAACCGGCTTCCGGGGACGGGGCGGTTGTCCCCGTACAGATGCCGGAGCGGTACCTGAAGCGGCTGAAGCTCGCCATTTTCATCGTGGCGGGCCTGGGGCTCGCCGGTTTCCTGGCGGAATGCGTGGTGTTCCGTTTCGAGATCCCCATCCTGGTCCGCGGCATTTCCCATTCCTATTCGGAGTTCCACATCTCCGGGGTGCATTATTTCGTCGTGTCCCTCTGGATGGTCCATGCCCTGACCGTGATCTACATGCTCCGGAAGAAATGTGACGAATCGGAGACGATGGGCCTCCTGATCCTGAACCTGGCCTGCTTCGCCGTCCCCGTCATGCTCCTGTCGAAATTCCAGATCCTGATCCACGCGCTGCTCCCCGGGATCATTTACCTGCTGCTCAGGGGCCCCGCGAACCGGAAGAAGATGGTGATCCTCGGCAGTATCGCCGCGGTCCTGCTCGCGGGCATGTTCGTGCTGATCATCTTTGCCAGACATTATCCGGAGACCTATCTCGCGTGGGTGTTCCAGTTCAGGAAGCCGGAGACGCCGGTCGGGATCCAGTACGTCTATATGTACATTGTCAACAACCTGGAGAACCTGAACCTGCTCGTGAACAACATTTCGCGGTTTACGTTCGGCGCGCGCCAGCTGTTCCCGTTCATCGCGCTGACCGGGATCAAGTTCCTCATGCTGAAGAACGGGATCCCGCCGTTCTTCCAGTATGAGCTTTTCATGACGGTGCCGGAGCTGACCACGCTGTCCATCCTGTATGACGTGTACGGGGATTTCGGGGTTCCGGGCTGCCTGCTGTTCGGCCTGCTCCTCGGGCTGGCGGGCGCGTGGATCACCGAGCGCGCGAAGCGGGGCACCGTGGCGGGCCTGCTGCTGTACAGCCAGCTGGCGGTCTATGTGGCGCTGTCCTTCTTCACGACATGGTTCAGCAACCCGGCCACCTGGTTCTTCCTGGCGGCAACCGGCGCCATCGCCGTGTTCCTCCGGATCGGGAACGGAAAGAAAGGAGATTCCTATGGTTCGTGACCTGCGTATCGAACATTTTCTGGAGACGCTCGGTTCCGGCGCCCCGGTACCGGGCGGCGGCGGCGCGTCCGCGCTTGCCGGCGCGTTCGGCACATCCCTCGGCATGATGGTGCTGAACCTGACGATCGGGAAGCGGCGCTACGAGGAGATCCGGGAGGAGCTGGAAGCGCTCCTTTCGCATCTTACGGAGCTCCGGGAGATCTTTTACCAGCTCGCCGACAAGGACGAGGAGGTGTTCCTGCCGCTCTCGAAAGCTTACGGCATGCCGAAGAACACGCCGGAGGAAGCTTTGGTGAAGGACGCGTTCATGCAGCAGGCGCTGTACGACGCGACCGTCGTGCCGCTTTCGATGATGGAGACCGCCGTTTCCGCCCTCGAAGACCTGAAAACCGTGGCGGAGAAGGGCAGCAGGCTCGCGATTTCGGACGCGGGGGTTGCGGTGTCCTTCCTCCGGACGGCGCTGGACGGCGCCTCATACAATGTGAAGATCAATATCCGCTCCATGAAGGACGAACAGACCCGGGCGGGCCTGCAGGACCGGATGGAGCGCCTGCTTGCCTATGGCGGAACGCTGGCGTCGGAGATCACGGAGATCGTCGGCGCGCGCATCTGAACGGGGGAGGAACCGATGGAACTGCTGAAAGGAGCCCCTGTGGCGAAGGAACTGACCGCGCGGCTGAAGGCGGAGACGGAGAAGCTCGGGACCCCGCCGTGCCTGGCGTTCGTCCGGATCGGGGAGAACCCGGCGGACCTTTCGTACGAACAGGCCGCCATGAAGCGCCTGGAGAAAGCGGGCATGACGTACCGTTCGTTCGTGTACCCGGAAGACATTGACCCGGAAGCGTTTTATGAAGCCTTCCGCGCGGTCAATGAGGATCCCGGCATCCATGGGGTCCTGCTGTTCCAGCCGGTCCCGAAACGCATGAGCTACCGCAGGCTCGCGGGGCTGATGAAGCCCGGGAAGGATGTGGACGGGATGTCGTTCTATAACCTCTCCGGGATCTATACGGAGAATACGGCGTTCGCCCCCTGCACCGCGGAGGCGGCCATGAAGCTGCTGGAGAGCGCCGGGATCGACCTTACCGGGAAGGAAGCGGTGGTCATCGGGCGGTCCCGGGTCATCGGGAAGCCGGTGAGCATGCTGCTGCTTTCGAAGAACGCCACGGTGACGATCTGCCATTCCAGGACCCGGGACCTTCCGGAGGTCACGAAGCGGGCGGATATCCTGATCGTCTGCGTAGGGCGGAAGCACCTGGTGGACGAGCGGTTTATCAAACCCGGCGCCGTCGTGATCGACGTCGGCATCAATGAAACGGAGGACGGCGGCATTACCGGCGACGTGGACTTCGAACGCGCGAAGGAAGCCGCGGGGTACCTGACACCGGTGCCGGGCGGCGTCGGGGCGGTGACCACGTCCGTGCTGGCGGAGCACCTGCTCCGGGCGTACCGGCTCTGCATGGAGCGGGAAGACGGGAAAGGAGACGGGATGGAGATTCGGATCCGGTATCTTTCGGACCAGATCGACCGGCTGGAATACATCGGCGGGAAATCGGACTGGATTGATTTAAGGTGTGCGGAGGAGACGTTTATCCCCGCGGGCGAGATGCGGCTGATCCCGCTCGGGGTCGCCATGAAGCTCCCGGAAGGGTATGAGGCCCACGTGGTGGCCCGCAGCTCCACATTCCGCAACTACGGCATCATCCAGGCGAATTCGTTCGGGGTTGTGGACGAATCCTATTCCGGGGACGGGGACCAGTGGTTCTTCCCGGCGTACGCGACCCGGGACGTGACGGTCCGCGTCAACGACCGGATCTGCCAGTTCCGGATCACCCGCCACCAGCCGGAGGTCACATTTACGGAGACCGGGTGCCTGGGCGGCGAAGACCGGGGCGGTTTCGGCTCCACGGGGCTCCGGTAGGGCGCCGTGGAATTCATGAGAAAAGCATAGAGAAAGACGGGCGGAGGGCATCATGCCTTCCGCCCGCTGCATTTCCCGGGGCTGTCTTTACAGGACCACGCCGTTTTTTTCGAGCAGTGCCTGCGCGGAAACCACCGAATCCACCCCCGTCGGGTTCTTGATCGGCGCGAATTCCTTCTCCCGCACGACTTCGTACGGGAGGCAGGAGCGGGTCATATGGATCATATCGAGGATCAGGAGCTCGAACTTGTAGCCGTTCGGCTTCTCCGGCTTCACGGGCTGCCCGTCCGGATCCAGGCAGGGGATCTTCTTCTCGACCACGTGCGTCATCATTTTCCCGTCCGCGATGTCGTGCAGGACGGAGAGCCGGAACAGGTAATTCAGGATGACGCCGAACGCGTACAGGAGCTGCCCATGGCCGTCCTTCAGGTGGATCATGTCCTCCGTCATCTCGTAGTATTCCACGATGGAGGGCTGCCCGTCCTCCAGGCAGAGCACGCCGACGCGCTCGTTCGGGTCCGCCTTCCGGACCACTTTCCCTCCGCAGTCCATGCCGGATGCGATGACGGCGCCGACGAAGACGGGGTCGTTGATGCGCTGGCATACATTGTCCACGGCGAAGGCGGAGACGTATTCCACGCCGCGCGCCCGCATGTCGTCCTCCAGGCCGGCCCGGATCATGGAACGGAACCAGCCGCCGTTCCCGTTCGGGGATTCCGCGATCTTCGAGCGGCTCTCCATCAGGATCTTCCCGTCAAAGGAGACGCAGGGCGCCATGTCCTGGATGAAGAAGCGGACGTACGAGGGATCATAGCCGAAATAGCGGTGCGCTTCGAAGAAGGATACCGTCTCGTCGTGGTTGATGACGGAAGTCATGACGTAAAGCGGCATGAAATGGCCGGATTCGCGGACCACGTCCAGCATGTTCCGGACCAGGCACTCGAAGATATAAAGGTCCCGGGTCTTCCCGATGTTGTAAACGCCCTTCGGGTGGTCCGAACCGAGGCGCGTCCCCTGGCCGCCCGCGAGCAGCACCGCCGCGACTTTCTCTTCCCGGAGGGCCCGGAGGCCGATTTCCCGGAATTCCGCTTCCCGCGCGCGGATCTCCTCCACGGTCATGGCGGAGAGGGGTTCGAACGCGCCCCTTTTAAACGCCTCCGCCCGGACCGCGGGATCCGTCAGCGCGAGCACCGAAAAATCCGTCTTCCCGATCTGGGCGAGCAGCGCGGCCCGTTCTTTCCTGTTCAGCCCGCTGTAATAGCGGAGCACATGTTCCTGGCCGTACTGCCGGAGCAGCCTTCTTGCCTCCCAGTAGTTCATGGACAAAACCTCCTTCTGATCCGGCGGGCGGATCCCTGGCTGTGATACCGGAATCATAGCACAGTTCCCGGATAAGGTCAATGTGGGGAAAACGGGTTCCGGACCGCCGGAGAAACCCCGTGATTTCGTCCTTGAAAAGCGGACGGGATTGTTGTAAGATAAAAAAAGACTGTCGTTTTTCTTCGCATACGTGAAGGAAGACGCGGGATCCGCGGGCCGCCTGCCCGGCAGAATGAATCGAAAGAGAGCATAAACAGTATGAGCAATAAAATCGAATCGATCGCGGTACTGACCAGCGGCGGGGACGCGCCCGGCATGAACGCCTGCATCCGTTCCGTCGTCCGCGCGGCCATCGCGCAGGGGCTGAAGGTGAGCGGCATCGAACGCGGATACGCCGGCCTCCTGAATGAAGAGATCCGTGAAATGGATGCCCATTCCGTGTCGGACATCATCCAGCGCGGCGGCACGATCCTGTATACCGCGCGGTGCATGGAGTTCCTGGAGCTGGAGTGGCAGAAGCGGGGCGCGGACATCCTGCGGGAACGCGGGATCGGCGCACTGGTCGTGATCGGCGGGGACGGTTCCTATAAGGGGGCGCTCGCGCTGGCCCGCCAGGGCATCAGCGTCATCGGCATCCCCGGGACCATCGACCTGGACATCGCCTGCACGGACTACACCATCGGGTTCGATACCTCCGTCAATACCGCGATGGAAGCCATCGATAAGATCCGGGACACCAGTTCTTCCCATGAGCGCTGCTCCATCGTGGAAGTGATGGGGCGTTCCGCGGGTTACATTGCCATGGCCTGCGGCATCGCCACGGGCGCGGAAGAGATCCTGGTGCCGGAAATGTACGACGGGGACGAGCAGGCCATCATCAACCGCGTGATCGCGAACCGGAGCCTCGGGAAGAAGCACCACCTGGTGATCAACGCGGAAGGCGTGGGCCACTCCGCGTCCATGGCGCGGCGGATCGAGGCGGCGACGGGCGTCAATACCCGCGCCACCATCCTGGGCTACCTGCAGCGGGGCGGGTCCCCCACCTGCAGGGACCGCTTCATGGCGTCCATGATGGGCGTGAAGGCCGTAGACCTCCTGATTTCCGGCAAGGACAACCGGGTCGTGGCGGCCAGGGAAGGCCGCCTGGTGGACGTGGACATCGAGGAAGCGCTCGTCATGCAGAAGAACCTTCCCGCGGGCTGGGTCCGCACGTCGAAGCTCCTGACCCGGTGATGCACGTACTCAGCAGGATGACGCCGGAGCTGAAGGCCGTGAAGAAATGGCAGAAGAAGGCTTCGGCGCGGGAAACAGACCGAATATTTGTGACAGAGGGCATCCGGATGTTCCGGGAACTCCCGCGCGAGCGGATCCGGAAGACCGTGGTGTCCCGCACCTTTCTGTCCGCGCATCCGGAGATCGTCCCGGACCTCGTGGTGACGGACGACCTTTTCGCCTCGATTTCGGAGACGGAGACGCCGCAAGGGATCCTGGCGGTCGCGGACGCGTTCACCTATACGCTGGAGGACATCCTGTCCGTCCCGGACGCCCTGGTCCTGATCCTCGAAAATGTGCAGGACCCCGGGAACTGCGGCACCATGGTGCGGCAGGCGGAGGCGGCCGGCGCGTCCGGCGTCGTATTCGCGGGGGCGTGCGCGGACATCTATAACCCGAAAACCCTCCGGGCGACCATGGGTTCCGTGTTCCGGGTGCCGCATGTCCGGACGGATTCGGCGCTGCCGGTCCTTCGGGAGATCCGGAAGCGGGGCGGGCGTTCCTGCGCCGCCTATCTCACGGGATCCGTCGCGTACGATACGCTCCCGTACACCGGGATGACCGCGTTCCTGATCGGGAACGAGGCGCGGGGACTCACGGAAGAGACCGCGGAAAACGCCGACTTCAGGATCCGGATCCCCATGATGGGGCAGGTGGAATCCCTGAACGCGGCGGCCGCCGCGACGGTGCTCCTTTTCGAGGCGGCTAGGCAGCGCAGAAAAATTGTTACGGAAATTTGACAAAAAAAACAAGGTGTGTTATAATCCGCGTAATATCTGCTTCATGATTCGATAATGGGGGCAGATTCGCCGGACCGGGAAACGGTTCCGAAGCCGTTACAGTTCACCCGGAAACGGCATTGATTGCCTTTCAGCGTCTTGTTAGACCTGATGTACATAAGCGGCCCTGCCAAGGTGTAAACCCTGGGAGGGATTGGTTTGTTCGCGGCTGAAAGGACGTTTTTCGCGCAGGGAGGTTTTTATGCAGCGGTTTTTGCGCATCATCACGATTGTATTAAGCGCGGCGGCGGTGATCGCGGCGGCGGTCCTGTTCACGGATTTTGTGATCCGGAACGGGCGCGCGCCGGAGAACGGGACGGAGATCGCGCGTACGGAAGATCCGGGTACGGAACCCGGGAAGACGGACGGGACACAGCCTGTCCGGGTCGTGGTCACGCCGACAGAGCCCGTTACGGGGCCTGCCGAGGATCCCGGGACCACGTGGCCGTCCCCCGGTGACAAGGAGCAGCTTGTGGCCGGGAACCCCGCGGGGCAGCATCCGGACCAGCCGGGGCCTTCGGACGGGGAAGACGGGACGGAAGCTGAGCCATCCGCGCCGGCGGTTCAGGAACCCGCGTTCGGCCTGCGGAAATATTTCCGCGGGAAGCTCGCCATCGATCCCGAGAAAGTGGAGAAATACCTGAACGTCCGGGAGACGCCGGATGTGGACGCGCCCATCCTCTGGGTGCTTTTCCCGATGGATATCGCCACCTATTACGAGCGGACCGGGGACTGGTACCGGGTCCGCGTCGAGAACGGGTCTGACGGATACGTGAGCGCGGATTACGTGCTGACGGACGACGACCTTTATGAAGCCTGGCATCCGGTCGTGGGCTACGGGGCCGTGACCATGAACCGGGCGCACCTGTACGCGGTTCCGGACAGCGCGACCGAGATCATCATGACCCTGGAGAAAGGGCAGTGCTACCGGATCCTGGGCATTGACGGCGGGTACTTCGAGCTCGGCGTCAGTTATGCCGGGCACGATTCCCTGTACTGCAGGCAGGATGACCTGCTGCTCTATTACCAGCTGCTGGAAGACGGCAGCATGAACACGCTGTCGGAGGGCGACCTTGCCCTGCTGGACAGCCTGGAACTTGAAGGAAACGAAGTCACGCGGGACGAGATCATCGCGCAGGCCGAAGCGGAAGAGAAGGCGTACCTCGCGTACATGGAAGAGCAGCGCAGGGCGGCGGAAGAAGCGGCGGCGAAGGCGGCCGAGGAAGCCCGGATCGCGGCGGAGAGACAGGCGTGGATCGCAGCGGAAGAAGCCCGGAAGGCCGAGGAAGCGGCCCGGAAGGCGGCGGAAGAAGCCGCCCTCAGGGAAGCGGCGGCGAGGGCAGCCGCGGCGGCCGCGGAGAAGAAGCGCCAGGAAGACGCGAAGATCAACGCGGAATGGGCCAGGCAGAAAGCCATGTGGCCGGAGCTCCTGAGGCAGCAGCAGGCGTATGAAGCCCAGCAGGCGGTCCTGAGGCAGCAGACGGGGTATGACGACGCCGCCATGAAAGCCGTCCTCCGTGAGGACGTGAGCCGGAAGCAGGCGCTCGCGGACGCGACGGGGCAGCCGCAGGCGCTGGATTACCTTTACCGGATCACCCATTACTGCCACTGTACCATCTGCTGTCTGGAGTTCGGCGTGAACGACCCGGATTATCCCGCGACCGGTTCTTCCGAGAACTATCTTTACCCGGATTACTCCGTGGCGGTCGACCTGGACGTGATGCCCTACGGGACCCGCTTCCTGATCAACGGGAGCGAGTACATCGCGGCGGATACGGGTGTGTATTTCAACCATATCGACATTTACAGGAGAACCCATGAGTACGCCCTCTCGGGCGGCATGTACCACGTGGTGCTGTATATTCTGCCCAGTTACTGGTGATGCGTCCGGACCGGCTGTCCGGGAACATGGGATGAAGGCGGGGATTCCGCGGCGGGGAGCCGCAGCGTCCCCGCTTCGTTTCGCCCGGGGGCCGGAAAACCCGCGTTGCCGGTGCGGCTCCCCGGAGTACCTCGGCAGGAGCACCCCGGAAGCGTGAGGCGGGGGCGGCCATGGGGCCGGTATTCCGTGAACTTTTTGTGTTTTCCGGCACAACGGGCCGGATCTGTGCTATATTGGGGAACAGTGCCGGCGGCACAGCCTGCAGAAAACCGCGAAAGATCCCGGAGGGCGCATGTTACGTAATATCTTTGACAGAATCCGCACCGCGTTCAGCGCGTTCATGGCCGGCAGGTACGGCCGGGACGAGCTGGGCATCTTCCTGATCGCCGCGGCGGTCGTCCTGGACCTGATCTTTGTGTTCACGGGCTTTTTACCGCTTTACATCGCCGGTTTTGCCCTGATCCTGTACGCGCTGTTCCGGATGCTCTCCAGGAAGGTTTCCAGACGGAAGGAAGAGAACCGGAAGTTCCTGGATTTCCTGGCGGGGCTGAAGATGCGGAAGACCCATCACATTTACCGCTGCCCGGAATGCGGGCAGAAGATCCGGGTGCCCCGGAAGGGCGGGCAGAAAGTGGAGATCCGCTGCCCCAGGTGCGGCGGCACTTTCGTCAAGACCATCTGACTGATGTTCGGATACCTGACCGCCTATACGGATAAACTGTCGGAAGGGGACCGGGAGACCTACCGGGCGTATTACTGCGGCCTGTGCGAAGCGCTGAGGCGGAACGCCGGCAGGCGCGCGCAGACGGTGCTCGCCTATGACCTCGTCTTCCTGGCGCTCCTCTATAACGGCCTCTATGAAGAGCCGGAGTCCGTCCGCACCCGCCTATGCGCCTATCGTTTCCGCAGGGTGCCGTCCGCGGACGCGCCGTCCCTGTCCTACGCGGCGGACGTGAACCTGCTGCTGGCCTGGCACAACCTCCGGGACCGGGTGTATGATTCCGGCTCACGGAAGGCGCAAGCGGCCCTGCGGCTGCTTGGGAAAGCGCACCGCGCGGCGGCGGGACGCCACCCCGGGAAGGAAGCGGCGCTGGAGGCGTATCTTTCCGCGCTGCACACATTGGAGGAAGCGCGGGAGGGGAACCCGGACGCGGCGGCGAACCTGACGGGCAGGATGCTGGAGACGGTTTTCCTGCGCGGGGAGGACGCGTACGCGGGGTACCTGCGCCCGCTGTTTTTCAGCCTTGGGAAATTCATTTACCTCGCGGACGCCTATGACGACGTCACCGCGGACCTGGCATCCGGCGCCTATAACCCCTACGCGGGGATCGCCGGGGAACCGGACTTTGAAGCGCGGGTGCGCATGCATCTGGAAAGCGTCATGGGGGACGCGGCGGCGGCATTTGAGTGCCTGCCCCTGTTCCGCCACAGGGAGATCCTGAGGAACATCCTGTATTCCGGCGTATGGATGCGCTATTCGAAGACGTCCGCCGGACGAAGGAAGAAAACGGAGAACGCATAGACATGTACTTTGATCCCTACGGGGTGCTCGGCGTCACGCCGGCCGCTTCGGACGACGAAATCAAAAAAGCATACCGGGCGCTTATCCGCAGGTACCACCCGGACGCGAACGTGAACAACCCGGATAAGGAAGCGGCGGAAGAGCAGTTCAAGCGTGTGCAGATGGCCTATGACGAGATCCAGAAGATGCGTCAGCCGGGGAACGGCGGCTTTTCGGGATACGGGCAGCCCTACGGGGCTTCCGGGCAGCAGGCGCAGTACGGGTACAGGGAGCCGTACCGGGACTTCACGGAACGGTTCTACGAGCGCTATAACCGGGCGTACGAGGAACAGCAGCGCGCGGACGCGTGGCAGGACGGCGGGGCGGTCCCGCTTGAGTTCCGCGCGGCGGTGAATTATATCAACGCCGGCCATTACCAGGAGGCGCTGAACCTCCTGAACCGGATGGAGGGCGGCTACCGGAACGCCATGTGGTACTACCTCCGCAGCCACGCGAACCAGGGGCTCGGGAACCGGATGAACGCGGTCCAGGACGCCCAGACGGCGGCCGCGCTGGAGCCGAACAATATGACGTACCGGAGTTTTTATCAGCAGCTGCAGAGCGGGTCCGTCTTCTACAGGAGCCGGGGCAGCGAGTACGGCAGGGACGAACTTGTGGGTTCGGACCTGTGCCTGAACCTGTGCCTGCTTTCGCTGTGCTGCCCGTGCAACGGGCCGTGCTGATGCCATACCGACGGAAGACCGCGGTCACGCTGCGGTTTTTCCTTTTTTTCGGGGACACAAAATATTGACAAAAACTCACTTTGGGGGTATATTGGTATACAACATGATGGGCAGCACAGGCGTTCCGGGTACGGGACGCGCCGTCCTGTCCCGTCCTTTGGGACCGGGAGACCACGAAACGGGGACGGCCGCCGGACCGCGCGGGAGGGCGGCTTCACAGCGCGGGACAGGGTGACGGCCCGCCGGGAAAATGAAACAGTAACAGGGCAGCGCCCCCGCGGATTCCGGACGGAAGGGCGGGCCGCGGCCCATATCGCACAGTACAGAAAGGGGACCGGTTTTGGCTTACGAATACGAAGACGAGGCGGAACGCCAGCTGAAGAGGGAAGAAGCCCGGAAGAAGAGGATCCGGGAGCAGAAGGTCAAGAACGTCATCGGGATCGCGGTCTGCGTGCTCACGGCGGTGCTGCTGGGCCTGCTCGTGTACACCGTCATGATCAAGCCGAACCTGCCGGAACGGACGCCGACAGACGTCGCGGACGGGTCGAAGCAGCCGGGGAAGACGGACGCGCCGGACACGTCCCGGACCGCCGACCAGACGAAGGCGACGGTGCCGGAAGGCAGCACGGCGCAGCCTTCCCAGGACACGCGCCCCACGGAACCGACCGTCCCGACGCAGCCGACACAGCCGACACAGCCCACGCAGCCGACGGCACCCGTCATTGACCCGAACGGCGGCGTATTGACGAACAGCGGCTATTTCCCGAACCTGTTCGCCCTGTCGAACCGCTCCATCCCGTACGGGAACGACTGGGAAGACAAGAACGAATACGGGATCGCGAACGGGTGCATCTGGTACGAGAACGGCGGCTACCGCGTCGGGCACCAGAACGAGATCGACGGCATTACCGGCCAGGGCCGGGCCACTTCGGACCTGAAGGCGGTTTACCGCATCAAGACCACGCAGAAACTCCTGTACCTGACCTTTGACGAAGGGTACGAAAAAGGCTATACGCCCATCATCCTGGACGTGCTGAAGGCGAAGAACGTGAAGGCGGTCTTCTTCCTCACGAAGCAGTTCTATGATTCGAACCCGGAACTGATCCAGCGCATGATTGACGAAGGCCATATCCTGGGGAACCACACCTGCCTCCATCCGGACGGCGGGTACCCGAATTACGTGAATACGTACGGCCTGCAGGCCTTTATCGAAGACTTCACCACGCTGCACAAGCTGATTTATGACCGGTTCGGTTACACCATGAAACTGTTCCGTTTCCCGGAAGGGGAGGCGTCGGACATGACCATGGCCGCGCTCGCGAATTACGGCTACACGTCCGTTTTCTGGAGCTACGCCCACAGGGATTACGTGGTGACGGACCAGCCCCCGGTGCAGGAGACCCTGAACCGCTGCCTCTCGCATATGGGCAGCGGGTGCGTGTACCTCCTTCACGCGGTATCAGAGAGCAATACGAACGCGCTGGCGTCCTTTATCGACCAGGCCAGGGCCGCCGGATATGAATTCGGCGTGTTCCCGGTAGAAGAAGTGGCGGTATACTGACCATGTCGAATTTCAGAAGAAATGAGCTGCTCCCCGTGATCATTGCCCTTGCGGCGGTGATCGTCCTGGGCGCGCTCGCCTATACTTTCCTCGGGATCGGGACCGCGAAGGGCTGGGTCCCGCTTCCCACGCCCGCCGCGGAATCCGGGGAAGGGACCGCGGAACCCGGGGAGACGGAGGATACGGGGCGCGAAACGGAGACGGGCACGCAGGAGGAGACCGAGCCGGCGTCCGCGGAGACGGAGCCGACGGCGCCGACCGAATCCCGTGAGCCTTCCATCGCGCAGATCCCGGACAGCAGGGTGAATGCCATCACGTCCGCGTACAGCACGGAAGTGAAGCGCCTTGTGACCGGCCTTGATTTCGAGAAAGACCCGGCCGGGCGGCCCGTGGCCGTGAACCGGCTGCTGGAGTCGTTCCAGGGGAAGGACGTCCGCGTCGCCGCGTACGCGGGCGGTGCGAATGAGAAGGTCGTTTCCTTCACGTTCCTCTGCGACGAAGAGTACGGGGATACGGATAACGTCATGGACATCCTTGAACGTTACGGGATCCGCGCCTCCTTCTATGTGACGCATTATTTCGCCGCCCATTCCCCGGAGTGCCTGCGCAGGATGATCAGCGACGGGCATATCGTGGGGAACCAGTCGTACCAGGCGCCGGAGGGCGGCATCGCGAAGCAGAGCATGTTCAGCCAGATGAGCGACGCGCTGAACATGCAGACCTATGTGCGGACCGTGTTCGGCTACAATATGGGCCGGTATTATTTCCCGGACGGGTATTATTCGGACGCGTCGGTCGCGCTGATGTCGGAGCTGGGGTACGATGTGCGCTTCGGGTCGGTCAGCTATGACGACAAGGACCCGGAGAAGGCCTTCAACCGGGACGAGGTGCTTTCGAAGCTGGAAAGCGACCTGCATCCCGGCGCGAACTACTGTTTCCATACGGTCAACGAAGTCACCGTGAAGATCCTGGAGGAACTGATCCTTTATATCCAGGCGCAGGGTTACACTTTTGCCGTCGGCTGACGGGTTTTGTCCCGTTCCTTTTTCCATATTTCACAAAAAAGCAGGCGAATCGATAATCCGCTTGCTTTTTTATTGCTTTTTCGCTATTATTGGTGTAATCGGCGGCAGTTGGGGTTTCGCCGGTGAACACTTTTTTATCTGGATCGGAGGATTGAAAGTCAATGAATCAGGTTTCTAAAGCAAGGGAAAGGATTCTGCGCCTTGTGGATGAAGGGAGCTTTGTAGAGATCGGCGCCCGGGTATCCGCGCGGGCAACGGATTTCTGCCTGCAGGAGAAAGCTTCTTCCGGGGACGGCGTGGTGACGGGTTACGCAACCGCGGCCGGGAAGCTGGTCTATATCTACAGCCAGGACGAGTCCGTCCTCGGCGGGTCGATGGGGGAGATGCACGCGGATAAGATCGCCCGCATTTACGAACTGGCGAAGAAGACAGGCGCGCCCGTGATCGGGCTGCTGTCCTGTTCCGGCGTCCGTCTGAAGGAATCCGTGGACGCGCTGCAGGGCTTTGGAAGGCTGTACCTGGCACAGGCGGAAGCGTCCGGCATGGTGCC
This sequence comes from Lachnospiraceae bacterium, assembly GCA_017959345.1. GTDB lineage: Bacteria > Bacillota > Clostridia > Lachnospirales > Lachnospiraceae > UBA1267. Next base: position 20,527 of record JAGDAW010000198.1, read on the forward strand.
GCAGATCACCGCCGTTTACGGGAACTGCGGCGGCGGCCTTGCCATCGCGGCCGGCCTTTCGGATTTTGTGTTTATTGAGGAGAAGGGCGGCCGGCTGTTCGTGAACGCCCCGAATACACAGGACGGGAATACCGTCGAAGCGTGCGACACCGCGTCCGCCGCCTACCAGGCGGAGAACAGCGGCATCGTGGACGACATCGGGACGGAAGACGAGATCGCGGACCGGATCCGGGAACTCATTGACCTCCTCCCGTCGAACAACGACGACACCGCGGTGCAGGATTCGGAAGACGACCTGAACCGCCTGACGGAGAGCCTGGAAGGCGTCGAGGACGTCCGCGCCATCATTTCCACGGTCGCGGATTCGTACCGCTTCTTCGAGACGAAGAAGGCCTTCGGGACGGATATGGTCACGGGCTTCATCCGCCTGGACGGCATCACGGTCGGCGTGGTCGGGAACGCGGAAGAGCGGATGAGCGCGTACGGCATGAAGAAGGCGGCTTCGTTCGTGAACTTCTGCGACGCGTTCGAGATCCCGGTCCTCACCTTTACGAATACCGTCGGCTTCGATACGGCCGTGGACAGCGGGAAGCGGCTCGCGAAGGCCGCCGCGGACCTGCTTTATGCCTATGCGAACGCGACGGTGCCGAAGATCAATGTGATCGTAGGCCGCGCCTACGCGTCCGCTTACGTCCTGATGAACTCGAAGGCGGTCGGCGCGGATTACGTGTACGCGGTCGAAGACGCCCGGATCGGCGTGATGGACGCGTCCATGGCGGCGAAGATCCTGGGCGGCGGGAACCTCACGGAGACCGCGGCCGCGTTTGATGAGAAACAGACGGCGGAAGCCTCCGCGAAGCGGGGCTACGTGGACGAGCTGGTCACCATGACCGCGTTAAGGAAGCACATCCTGGTCGCGCTGGAGATGCTCTTCAACAAGCGCGCGGACGCCCCGTATAAGAAGCACGGGACGAAATAAGGAGCGCTGCCCATGAGACGCATCAAAACCAGACTTTTTACGCTGCTTCTCTGCGGGCTCCTGGTCCTCGGCGCCGCGGGCTGTGCCGCGAAGGTGCTGAATGCGCAGGAGGCTGCGGCGGAGATGTTCCTGAAGGATTTCATGGAACAGCTTCAGTCCATAGAGGATTCGATGGATGACGTCGCGTCCTACTACGCGACGGACGAGTTCCTCTATAAGACGATCGATTCCTACCGGACGGCGGTGAAGGCCTACGGCGGCCTCACGAAGTACGAACCGGAGAGCGTGACGCAGACCGGCAGCGACGAATATTCCACCGTGTACATGGTGCACGGGAAGGCGACTTTCGGGGAGACGGAGCTGGATGCATCGTCGAGCGTGACGGTGAGAAAGTCCGCCGAGAATTATGAGACCGGTGACGTGGAATACGGGGTTGCGGACGCGACGCCCATCGTCTTCGAGAAGGAGAAGACCCTCGGGGAGAAGATGGGGAACGCGGGCCTGAACACCCTGCTCGGGATGCTGGTGGTTTTCGCCATGCTGGTCCTGATCTCGTTCATCATTTCCCTGTTCGACCTCATCCATAAGGCGGAGGAGAAGCGGGCCATGAAGCAGGTATCCGCCCTGACCGGCGCGGAGACCCTGGCCCACGCGAAAGGCAATGAGCCCCCCGCCCCCGTACAGACTGAGGCTGACAGCGAAGATACAGCGCTCGCGGCGGTCATCGCCGCGGCGATAGCGGCCTATGAGGGATCGAACGACCCGTCCGGGATCATCGTCCGGTCCATCCGCAGGGTTTCATCAAATAACAACTGGAAGAGAGGATGATTGATATGAAGAACTATACCATTACCGTGAACGGCATTGCCTACGAAGTGACTGTGGAAGAGAATACCGGCGCCGCCCAGGCGCCCGCGCCGAAGGCCGCCCCGAAAGCTGCCCCCGCAGCGCCGAAGGCCGCCCCGAAGGCCG
>JAGDAW010000199.1 GCA_017959345.1 Lachnospiraceae bacterium
AAACATATGCCCATAAAACAATCATGCAGCCACTTTCTGTTTGATAACCTAAAGCCTTAACATTAAGCAAGATCGTTCTTGTCGCGATCCAGAATCTTTTACCAGGATCCTTTAGTGGAGTTCTTCACCATTATCGGCACATTCATGGCGCGTACATACTTAAACATAGCCATTCTCTCAATCGTTTCTGCAAATTAACAATGATCATTTTCAGAAATACTTCTCCCTTTCCGATACAGCATCCCGGGTAAGCATCAAACTACATTAACATTCTTCTAATAACCCTGCGACCGAAAAAGAAATGATCCCGAATCATCCAATCCCGAATCCCAATAGACCATACACGAACCCGCATTCCAAACATCCATATTACCGTTTTAAAAATACCCTTTATATACAAACAGCGCGATGAATACAGCCATACCAGCCATATCCATCGCGCTCTTTTAATCAAAAGATTTATGAAACCCTTCTGTCTTAAAAACACCTCACCATCAGCACCGAACCTCACAAAGGTTTCTTCAAAGGCATTCCTGCCTTTCTCGGATATGCAGCCGGTGTCGCCTTCACCTTTCTCACAACGACCAGGTTCCGGTTCCCGTAGGAGCAGGGCAGTTCATACGGCACCACCTTCTCCACCTCGCCGCCCAGCGTCTTCAATGCCTGCGCGGCGTCCAGGATTTCCTGTCCGGCGGCTTCTGACTTATAGGCGATAAAGATGCCTCCAACCTTAACATAGGGCAGACAATATTCCAGGAGAACAGGAAGTGCGGAAACAGCCCTCGACACGGCAGCGTCATACTGTTCCCGGAGAGAGTGGTTCTCGCTGTTTTTCTTTCCCTTCTTAGGCAGAGCAGCGTCTTCTGCCCTTGAGTGTATATATTGTACATCTAATAATCCGAGTTCTTCTCCTGTTTCCTGAAGAAAACGAACCCTTTTATTCAGGGAATCCAGCAGTGTGAGAGAGAGGTCCGGCATCACGATTTTCAATGGAATCCCCGGGAAACCGGCGCCCGTTCCTATGTCTATAACATATAGAGCTTGTCCGCTATGGAGTTCCCCCTCGAGCACAGGGATGCCGGCACAGGAATCTACAAAATGTTTATACAGGATGTCCTCGAACTCTGTGATCGCCGTCAGGTTCATGACTTCGTTCTGTCTCAGAAGGAGGATCCGGTACAGATCCAGCTGTTCCGCCATCTTCTCACTGACCGCGATCCCGGCCTGGTTCATTTTTTCATGGATGCGCATTGCCGTGTCACGCATGGGGTTCTCCTGACCGGTGTTTCAGCCATACCAGCAGCACCGAAATATCCGCCGGGGATACCCCCGCGATCCTGGACGCCTGCCCGATGGAAGCGGGGCGTATGGTTTCCAGCTTCTCCCGGGCTTCGTTCCGCAGGCCGGGAACCGCGGAATAGTCGAACGCCTCTGGGATTTTCTTCCCTTCCATCTTTTTAAATTGCTCGACCTGTCTTTCCTGCCGCTCGATGTAGCCCGCGTATTTGATCCGTATATTGATCTGTTCCTGGGCCCGCTCCGGGATTCCCTCCGGACGGCCGGGATCGATCGGCGCGATCGCCTCATAGGAGAGCTCCGGGCGGCGGACCAGGTCGGAAAGCCGCGCGCCGGATTTCAGTTCCGTTGCGCCGCAGGCGTCCAGCAGGGCCTGCACTTCCTCATTCTGACCCGCAAATGTGCGGTCCAGCCGCTCGATTTCGGACTCAACGGTCCGCATATAGGACAGGAACCGCTCATACCGCTCCTCAGAAATCAGGCCGATCCGATAGCCGATCGGCGTCAGGCGCGCGTCCGCATTGTCCTGGCGGAGCATCAGCCGGTATTCAGCCCTGGAAGTCATCATCCGGTAGGGTTCGAAATTGTCCTTTGTGACCAGATCGTCGATCAGGACGCCGATATAGGCCTGGGAACGGTCGAGAACCAGTTCTTCCTCCCCCCGGATGTGCTTTACGCTGTTGATGCCGGCGATCAGCCCCTGGGCGGCGGCCTCTTCGTAGCCCGACGACCCGTTGAACTGCCCGGCGGAATAGAGGCCGGAGATCTTTTTGAATTCCAGCGTGCTCTTCAGCTGTTTCGCGTCGATGCAGTCGTACTCGATCGCGTACGCGTTTCGGACGATCTCCGCGTGTTCCAGCCCCGGGACGGTGCGGTACATGGCGATCTGCACGTCTTCCGGAAGGGAAGAGGACATCCCGTCCACATACATTTCCGTGGTATAGAGGCCTTCCGGCTCGATAAAGACCTGGTGCCGGTCCTTATCCGCGAACCGCACCACCTTATCCTCTATGGAAGGGCAGTAGCGGGGGCCCCGCCCCTTTATATTCCCGGAGAAGAGGGGGGAGCGGTCAATGTTGTCGCGGATGATCCGGTGGGTCTCCTCGTTGGTATACGTGAGCCAGCAGGAGACCTGCTCCTTCTGTATGGACGCGGGATCCGTCTCAAAGGAGAACGGGACGATCTTCCGGTCCCCTTTCTGCTCCGCCATCCGGCTGTAATCGATGGTGGAACCGTCCATACGGGCCGGCGTGCCGGTTTTGTAGCGGCGCAGTTCGATGCCGAGTTCCTTCAGGGAGTCCGAAAGATAGTTCGCCGCCGCCAGGCCGTTCGGACCGGTATAGGCGCTGACGTCCCCGCAGATGCAGCGCGCTTTCAGGTAAACCCCGGTCGTGAGGATGCAGGCCTTGCAGAGATAGCGGGTGCCTGCGACGGTCTCCACGCCCCGGATCTCACCGTCCTCCACAACCAGGCGCGCCACTTCGGACTGGCGGATGCGGAGGTTCGGCGTACGTTCCAGCGTCTTCCGCATCTCCCGGGAATACGCCTGCTTGTCCGCCTGGGCCCTCAGGGAATGGACCGCCGGTCCTTTGGAAACGTTCAGCATCTTCGACTGGATAAATGTTTTATCGATGTTGCGGCCCATTTCCCCGCCGAGCGCGTCGATTTCCCGCACCAGATGGCCCTTTGAACTCCCCCCGATGTTCGGGTTGCAGGGCATAAGCGCGATCGAATCCACGCTGACGGTGAACATGATGACGGAACACCCGAGGCGCGCGGCCGCAAGCGCGGCTTCGCATCCGGCGTGTCCCGCACCGACGACAGCGATATCATATTGTTCCGTTACGTCTATCATTATTTCCCCATGCAGAATTTTTCAAAGATCCGGTCGATGACGTCCTCGCCGACCGATTCCCCGATGATTTTCCCGAGCGCGGTGTACGCGTTCATCAGGTCTATGGTCAGGACTTCTTCCCCGACCGCGCACAAAATGCCTTCTTCCACCAGGACAAGGGATTCCTCCGCTTCCTGCAGGCACATTTTCTCACGCAGGTTCGTCACAAAGACCTGCTCGTTCTCGATGATTTCCGCGGAAAGGAACCGTTTCAGCACCGCGTCTTCCAGTGTTTCCAGGCCTTCCCCCGTCAGGGCGGAGAAGGGGAGGACTTCATAGGCTTCCGGGATGGGTTCCCCGCTTCCCGCGGGGCTGTGATCCGCGAGAAGGTCCGTTTTGTTCGAGAGGACGATCACTTTCCGGGGATCCAGCGTCTTCAGGATCTCCCGGTCTTCCGGCAGGAACCCTTTTTCGCTGTCCGTGACGTAGAGGACGAGGTCGGCTTCCCGGATCGCTTTCTCCGCGCGGTCCACCCCGATCTGCTCCACCGGGTCGCCGGTCTTCCGGAGTCCGGCGGTATCCATCAGGAGCAGGCTGATGTCCCCGAGCCGAACCGGGACTTCCAGGACGTCCCTGGTCGTGCCCGCGACCGGCGTCACGATGGCCCGTTCACTCCCGGACAGGAGGTTCAGCAGGGAGGATTTCCCGGCGTTCGGAAGGCCGGCGATGACCGTCCGGATCCCTTCCTTGAGGATTTTCCCGCTGTCGAAGGTGCGGAGCAGTTCCCGGATCTCCCCGTGGATCTCCCGCACGTGTCCGGAGAGCGTTTCCCCGTATCCGTCCAGGTCATAATGCTCCGGATCATCCAGCGCGGCCTCAATATACGCGACTTCGTCCAGGATGCGGGTCCGCATTTCCCGGACTTTCCGTTCCAGCGTCCCTTTTAACTGTGACAGGGAGGCCTTCACGGCGAACCGGTTCTCGGCGCCGATCAGGTCCGCCACCGCTTCCGCCCGGGTGAGGTCCATTTTCCCGTTCAGGAACGCCCGTTTCGTGAATTCGCCGGGCTCCGCCAGGCGGGCGCCCTGTGAAAGCACCAGTTCCAGCACGCGGTTCGTCACCAGGAGGCCGCCGTGGCAGTTGATCTCCACCGTATCCTCCCCGGTGTACGTATGGGGCGCCTTCATGACGCTGACCAGCACTTCATCGTAGTCTTCCCCGTCAAAACGGATAAAACCGTGGTGTATGGTGTGGCTTTTCACCTTCCCGAGCGGTTTTCTGCCCGCGAAAACCCGGTCCCCGATCCGGATGGCCTCCGGACCCGAGATGCGGATGATGTGGATACCGGACGCCGCGTGCCCGGTTGAGACGGCTGCTATCGTTTGTTCCATCATATTTTTAAAGAAGGGAGGCCCTGCAACAGGCCTCCCGTATTCTTACTGGCGCTCTTTGCCGTTCTTGTTCCGCTTGTAATAAACGACAACATGGCGGTAGGGCTCCTCGCCTTCGGACTTCGTCATGACGAAATTATCCTGCTGGAGCGCGGAATGGATGATCCTTCTCTCATAAGGATTCATGGGCTCCAGGGAGACGCTCTTGCGGGTTCTCTTGACCTTATAGGCAATGTTCTTCGCCAGCGCTTCAAGCGTTTCCTTACGGCGCTTCCGGTAATTCTCCGTATCCAGCTTGACGCGGATATAGTGTTCGCCGGAGCGGTTCACCACGAGGGAAGTCAGGTACTGGAGGGAATCCAGCGTCTGGCCGCGCTTCCCGATCAGGACGCCCATCTCATCCCCGGTCAGGTTCATCTCAAGGGCATTGTCCTCTTCGTTATACACGTACTCGATCTCCACCTTCATGCCCATATCGCGGAAGACGTCCAGAAGGAAATTCTTCCCGTCTTCAAAATGCTGGAGGTCGTTCTCGGTGGTCTTGATCTTCGTCTCCTGCACGGGGGCGGCAGGCGCGGTTTCTTTCTTCTTCTCCGGTTTTACGGTGTTCTCTTTCGGCTTTCTGAATTCGGAAGCCTTCTTCGCGGCTTCGGCTTTCGCCGCCTGCTCGGCAGCCGCCGCTTCCCTGGCTTCTTTTGCCTCTTTCGCTTCCTTTTCTTTCTGTGCCTTCTCCGCGGCGGCGGCCTTCGCGGCTTCTTCCGCCGCTTTCTTTTCAATCAGGTCGTCTTCCGCGGTTTTCTCCCACGCTTCGATCGCCGCGGGGCGGGCGCCGAGACCCAGGAAACCCTTCGCGCCCTTATCCGTCACCACATATGCCAGACGGTCGCTGGGAATCCCCAGATCCATCGTTGCGGCTGTAATCGCGTCTTCAACCGTAACACCTTTATAAATTTTCTTCTCTGCCATGAGTATTATCCCTTCTTGCCGGATTTCTTTTCCTTCATTCGCTCTTCGTACTGCTGTACCATACCGGCCTTAGCCGCGAGGCTGCCGGGTTTCGCGGTCGTATGGCTCTCATAATACGCGGTGGATGTCTTTGCCATATCCGCAAGTGTTTTTTTGGAGGATTCCTCACTCTGTTTCTGCTCTTCCAGGTTCTGCGCCGTAATCACTTCCGAGAATTTCTTGGGCGGCAGACCCTGTTTCGCGCGCTTCTCATTGATCTTTTCGACGTTCTGCTTCACCATCTCATTGATGTCCAGGCGGTTCACGTACCTGTTGACCACCAGCTGGACAAGGAGCTGGACACCGGAAGAAGCGACCCAGTAAATGCCGATACCGGCGGAGAACATAAAGCAGAATACCACGGACATAATCGGGAAGATCACGTTCATGGTCTTCATGGAGCCGGCCATCGGATTCGCTTCATCCGCTTTCGGGTCCCGGTTGTTCCCGGAAGAGAGCTTCACGCTCCCCCACTGCAGGAGGCCCGAAAGGATGGGGATCAGCACCACCCACCAGATGCCGCCCAGCATCTGTTCCCAGGGTGTGGCGGACAGTTCGATGCCGAGGAAATAGTTGATCTGGTTGATTTTATCCGCGACACCGTTGTAGGCGGACGTGAGGGCTTCATTGCCGAATCCGGACAGAAGGTTCCCCCAGTCCGTTTTGGAAAGAGAATACAGGAAATCGATCACGCCGTTCTTCCCGTTCTCCACCATCGCGCTCAGGGTGACCATCCGCTTTGTGGAAATGATGCCGGTCAGCACTTCATTTTCCGCATAGCCGGGAATATTCATCAGCGCGGTGGCAATGCCGTCGTAGTACCCTTTCAGGCGGTCAATATAGCCCGGAAGCTTATAAATGACCTGGTACAGCGCGAAGAGGATGGGCATCTGGATCAGGAGCTGCAGGCAGCCGCCGGTCGCGGAAGTGCCGTACTTCGCATAGACTTCCCGGGTCTCTTCCTGCTGCGCAAGAATGGACGCGTTATCGGATTTGCCCTGGTACTTTTTCTGGATGGCCTGGATTTCAGGCCCCATCACGGTCTGGAGTTTCGCGAATTTCTGCTGTTTGATGGAGAGCGGCAGCATAAGCAGCTTGATTGCGATCGTAAACAGGATGATCGCAAGGCCGATATTCGGGATTCCGATGAGGTTCAAAAACTCGAAGATCCAGTTCATCAGGAATCCGAGCACCCTCGCAATGGGCCCGATCAGGAACCAGGTGCTCTGAGTAGCTGTCAGAATTAACATCTTACCTCCTTAGATAATTAAGGAACAGGGTCATATCCCCCGTTTCGGTTAAAAGGATTACAGCGTAAAATCCTTTTAAAGGCGAGCCAGCCGCCTTTCAGCGCACCGTACTTCCCGATGGCTTCCACGGCGTACTGGGAACAGGTGGGGATAAAAATACAGTGAGTATGCGTCTTTAGCCCAGACAGGTATTTCTGGTAAAAACGGATCATTCGGATCATTAGATTCTTCATCGGATACCCACTTCGGTTCATGTGCTGTTTCTCACAGCAATACAAAAACAGACGGACTCTTCATTCCGCCGTTTTTTCCACATAGATCGAGTGACGCTTAAGAAGGCCTATAAAAGATGCCTCGATCGCGGTAAACCCCTGTCCCTTCGCGTTTTCACGCGCCATAATGATGATGTCTCTGTCTTTCCGGATTTCGTCCTTGTGCAGCCGGTACGCTTCCCGCGCAAGGCGGACGAAGCGGTGGCGCACGACGGAATTCCCTATTTTCCTGCTGCACACGAATCCGACCTTCCCCGTTCCTTCTGCCTGGAACAGGATCAGGTTGTAATCCGCGAGCGACCGCCGGGCATTATAGACCCGGCTGAATTCCTGTCTGCTTTTTAATGTCTCAATGTTTCTCAAGGCAATAATAAAAGCCACTTTTCAGCGGCTTATTGGACAGTTAAAATTTTTCTGCCTTTCGCTCTTCTGGAAGCCAGAACTTTCCTGCCGCCCGCGGTAGCCATCCTCGCGCGGAAACCGTGAACACGGCTGTGGGATTTCTTCTTAGGCTGGAATGTCATTTTCATATCGGTTCACCTCCTTGTATGGTTCAATATCCGATCCTGCGGCGGTTCCCGCAGATCATTTTCTTTCTTACGGCCGGACCTGCCGGCTTTCACAATGCGCGCGGTGCGCATTGTCTGAAAAAACAGGACATCACGCCGATTATACAGATTTTTTAAAGGAAAGTCAAGGAGTTTTTTTCACGCCCATGTAAGGCGGAATCATTCGGAAAAAGGCTTTATTCCTGTGTTTTTCGTTATGATATCCACACACTTTCCACAGTTGTTGGTTTTGTATCAAAACTTTTCAACATTTTGTGAATAAGTTGTTCATCGTCGTGGGCAAACGGAAGGGATTACGTTCAAAAAACCCTGTAAATATAAGGTTTTTCCGGATGTTGAAAAAAGAAGTCCCCAAACCATGAATTTTGACGAAAACCGGCTGGAAAAATGCAGGAAATCCGCCGGAAAATGATGTTTTCACACGATGAACATGCCAGTTATCCACATATAAACAGCGGTAAATGTGAAAAGATTCCTTTACATCCGGGCTTTTTTGGTATATAATATTGATTCGTCCGGATCCGGTGCTTTTTCCCCGGTATCCGTATTTTTAGCGTCTTTTTCCTGTCTTTCCTGTCTGATCAGGAGCCTGATGCGGAATCTCCGCACACCGGTACCACCGTTTTACGAGGGAGTGAACCATGCTGGAAACCATACGTGAAAACTGGCAGAAAATCAAAGAAACGGTCAGAAACGAATATTATATCACCAACGTATCCTATAATACCTGGATCGAGCCCCTGGAGATCTATGACATGAAAGGCAGCGTCCTGCGCATCTATTTCGTGGACGCGAACGACTTTGCCATCGGCTATGTGACCAGGAAATATTCCGTCGCCTTCCAGGTGACGATCGAAGAGATCACCGGTTTCCACGTCAACATCGAATTCATCCAGGATCCGGGGAAGAACGAAGGAAGGCTGTTTTTCCAGGGCACGGAATCCGTGGAATCCGTGTTCAAAGGGTATTCGAAGCTGAACCCCAGGTATACGTTTGACAGCTTCGTGGTCGGCGCGAACAATAAATTCGCGCACGCCGCTTCCCTTTCCGTTGCGGAATCCCCCGGTCAGGAATACAACCCGCTGTTCATCTACGGCGGCCCCGGGCTCGGGAAGACGCACCTGATGCACGCGATCGCGAATTTCATCCTGCAGAATAACCCGAAAGCCCGGATCCTTTACGTGACATCCGAAGTCTTCACGAACGAAGTGATCGATTCCATCCGCAACAAGAACGGCACCACCATGTCGGACTTCAGGAATAAGTACCGCGGGATCGATATCCTCCTTATCGACGACATCCAGTTTATTATAGGAAAGGAAGCGACTGAAGAGGAGTTCTTCCATACGTTTAATTACCTTTACGAGAACCGGAAGCAGATCGTCCTGTCCTCCGACAAACCGCCCAGGGCATACACTTCCCTTGCGGAACGGCTGAGAAGCCGGTTCGAGATGGGCCTGACCGTGGACATTTCCCTTCCGGACTACGAAACGCGTATGGCTATATTAAGGAAGAAAGAGGAGACGGACGGCTACACGATCGACAATGAAATCCTCCAGTACATTGCCCAGAACATCAAGGCGAACATCCGGGAGCTGGAGGGCGCGCTGACGAAGATGTACGCGTACTCGAAGCTGCACCAGAACGCGCCGCTGACGCTGGAGATCGCGAAAGAGAACCTGAAGGACATCATCAACCCGGAGACGGAGAAGAAACTGACGCCCGACCATATCATCGAAGTCGTCGCGGAGCATTACGGCGTCCGTCCCCAGGATATGAAGTCTCAGAAGCGGACGGAGGATATCGTCCGGCCGCGCCAGGTCGCGATGTACCTGATCCGCCTCCTGAACGACATTTCCCTGAAGGAAGTCGGGAAATATCTGGGAAACAGGGATCATTCCACCGTCATCCACGGTTATACGAAGATCCAGGACGAGCTCGGCAGGGACCAGAACCTGGAAAATACCATCGAAGTGTTGAAAAAAAAGTTGACACAGGGCTGATAATGGCGGGATTCGCGGTTGATACATAAACACACACAGAAACCTGCCCCGGACGTAAATGTCCCGGCCTGTGGAAGACGTGAACGGCGGAAAGAGAAACCCACTCCGGTTTATGAATCGCTTTTTTCCGGCGTCCGAAAGGGTTTCCCGCGTTATCCACGTATCCACATCCCCTACTGTTACTTCTACTGAAATCATCTATACAGGAATCACCAGACGGAAGGGAGCGCACCATGAAAGTGATCTGCATGAAGGAAATGTTGATGAAAGCGATGAACACGGTTTCCAGGGCCGTACCGGTCCGGACCACCATGGACATCCTGAAATGCGTGCTTTTACAGGCGGAGGACCGCGAACTGAAGATCACGGCGAACGACACCGCGCTCGGGATAGAGACCAGCATCGACGCGCTGGTTTCCGAACCCGGCATCACGGCGATCGACGCGTCTCTTTTACAGTCCATTATCCGCAAGCTTCCGGATTCGGAAGTCATGATCGAATCGGACGCGGAACAGACCGTAACGATCAGCTGCGAACAGTCCAGGTTCACGATCAGCGGCCGGGATTTTGATGATTTTGTCTTCCTTCCGGAAGTCAACGCGGACGCGTGCATCGAGATTTCCCAGTTTACGCTGCGGGAGATGACGAACCAGGTCATCTTCTCCGTCGCGGATTCGGACCTGAATATGATCATGGCCGGCGTCTATGTGGAGATCTTCGACAATAAGATCCGGATGACGACGCTGGACGGCCACCGTATTTCCATAAGGATCAGCGAACTGAAGGAATCCTATGACCCGGTCAGCGCCATTGTCCCGGGTAAGACGTTCAATGATCTCGCGAAGATCCTGTCCCCGGACATGGAGAAGACCATGAAGGTGTCCTTCTCGAAAAACCACGCGGTGTTCGAGTTCGAGAAGACGAAGATGGTGTCCCGCCTGATCGAAGGGGAATACTTCCGGGTGGATTCCATGATCCGGGATGAATACGCCACGAAGATTACGGTCAATAAAAAGCTGTTCTTCGACTGCCTGGACCGTTCGACGCTCCTGATCAGCGAGAGCGATAAGAAACCGGTCATCGTGGACGTGAAGGACGAGGAGATGGGCATCCGGCTGAAATCCGCCATCGGTTCCATGAATGAGACCATCCCGATCGAGAAAGAAGGGGCGGATATCCGGATCGCTTTCAATCCCAGGCTCCTGATGGACGTCATCCGCGTCATCGAGGATGAAGAGATTACGGTTTATCTGCTGAAATACAATTATCCCTGCCGGATCCGGAACGAAGAGGGCACGTACCAGTACGTGGTGCTCCCGGTGAACCTGAGGGAGGAATAACATGGTATTACGGTTAAAGGGCGAATACATTAAGCTCGGCCAGGCGCTGAAAGCCATGAACCTGGTCGAGATGGGCTCGGACGCGAAGGAAGTCATACAGAACGGGGAAGTATTCGTCAACGGGGAGCAGGAGCTCCGCCGCGGCAGGAAGCTGGTGCCCGGGGATGTCGTGGCTTTTAACGGGGAACACATAGAAATCATTGGCTGAATATGCGGATCGAATCGCTGGATCTTCGGAATTTCAGGAATTACAGGGAACTGCATCTGGATTTCGGGGATGGGATACACATTTTCTACGGGGATAACGCCCAGGGGAAGAGCAACCTCCTGGAGGCGGTCTTCCTGCTCGCGTCCGGAAGGTCTTTCCGGAATTCGAAAGACCGGGAAATGATCCGCTTCGACGAAGAGGAATGCCATTTAAAAGGCGGTTTCCTGAAGGAAGACCTTAAACTCCGCATCGATATGCACCTGAAAAACGCCGGGAACCGGGGCATCGCGCTGAACGGCGTGAAACTCCGGAAGACCAGGGAACTGGTCGGGAAAGTCCCCTGTGTGCTTTTTTCGCCGGAAGACCTTGAAATCGTGAAGAAAGGTCCTTCGGAACGGAGAAGGTTCCTGGATTCCGAGATCAGCCTGATCGACCCGATCTACCTGAACGACCTGTCCCAGTACAAGAAAGCGCTGGAGCAGCGGAACCAGCTGCTTAAGGACATCGCTTTCGAGCCTTCCCTGAAAGACATGCTGGACGTGTGGGACGAACAGCTCGTCCGGTTCGGACGGAACATGACCGCCGTCCGCCGCAGGTTTCTAAGTGAGCTTTCGGAAGACGTGTCCCGGATCCACAGAAGCATTTCGGGGGACCGGGAAGACCTCCGCCTGTTCTATGAACCGGACGTTTCGGAAGAGGCGTTTGCGGAGAAGCTTTTCAGGAACCGGGAAAACGACATCCGGAACCGGAATACGTCCTGCGGTCCGCACCGGGATGATTTTGAGTTCCGGCTTACCCTTTCTTCCGGGGAGAGGCCGGCGGACGCCCGGGTCTACGGTTCCCAGGGGCAGCAGCGCACGGCAGCGCTTTCCTTAAAACTGGCCGAAATCGAGATTGTCAGAAGAAAGACGGGCGAGACGCCGCTCCTCCTCCTGGACGATGTCCTGAGCGAACTGGACAGGAACCGGCAGGAATACCTGATTGACAGTCTTGAACATATACAGACGCTGATTACCTGCACGGGTCTTGATGATTTTGTGAACCACCAGGACGCCCTGAGGAAGGTGTATCACGTGGCAAACGGAGAAATAGTTTATGGCGAATGAGAATATGAACGAATATGATGCCAGTCAGATTCAGATCCTGGAGGGGCTGGAAGCCGTAAGGAAGCGTCCCGGTATGTATATCGGGTCCACTTCCATCAGGGGTCTGCACCACCTGGTCTACGAGATCGTGGACAACTCGGTGGATGAAGCGCTGGCGGGCGTCTGTGACGAGATTTCCGTAACGCTGAGGGAAGACGGTTCCTGCACGGTGGAGGATAACGGCCGCGGCATCCCTGTCGGGATGCACCAGAAGGCCGGCATCCCTGCGGTGGAGGTCGTCTTTACGATCCTTCACGCCGGCGGGAAATTCGGCGGCGGGGGATATAAGGTCTCCGGCGGCCTCCACGGCGTGGGCGCGTCCGTCGTCAACGCGCTTTCGGACTGGCTGGAGGTGCAGATTTTCCATGAGGGGAAAGTGTACCAGCAGCGGTACGAGTACGGGAAGCGCGCGTATGAACTGAAAGTCATCGGGGAATGCGAGCCTGGGAAGCACGGCACGAAAGTGACGTTCCATCCGGATCCGGAAGTCTTTGAGGAGACGTATTTTGATTTCGGGACCATTGCGGAACGGATGCAGGAGATGGCGTTCCTGACCGCCGGCCTGAAGATCGAACTGGAAGACCTGCGGGATGAGAAACAGAAGGCGCTTTATCACTATGACGGGGGCATCCGCGAGTTCGTCACGTACCTGAACCAGTCGAAGGCGGCCATTTACGCGCCGGTGATCTACTGTTCCGGTGAAAGAAACGGCGTGTTCGTGGAAGTCGCCATGCAGCACAACGACGCCTATAACGAATCCATTTATTCGTTCGTCAATAATATCAATACGCCGGAAGGCGGCATGCACCTGACCGGTTTCCGGACGGCGCTGACCCGCGTGTTCAATAAATACGCGCGGGATAACAAACTGCTGAAGGATTCCGACGGGGACCTCGCGGGGGAAGACATCCGTGAAGGCCTGACCGCCATCATCTCCGTCAAGCTGGAAGAGCCGCAGTTCGAAGGCCAGACGAAGCAAAAGTTAGGGAATTCGGAAGCCAGGATCGCAGTGGACGCCATCGTCGCGGAGCAGCTGACGTATTTTCTGGAACAGAACCCCGCGGTCGCGAAGATTATCTGCGACAAATCGATCCTGGCGCAGCGGGCGCGCGACGCGGCGCGCAAGGCCAGGGACCTGACGCGCCGGAAATCGCTCCTCGATGGCATGTCCCTTCCCGGAAAGCTCGCGGACTGTTCTTCGAAAGACCCCTCCAAGTGCGAGATTTTCCTGGTTGAGGGTGATTCCGCAGGCGGTTCGGCGAAGTCCGCGCGTGACAGGAACACGCAGGCGATCCTCCCGCTGCGCGGCAAGATCCTGAACGTGGAGAAGGCGCGTCTCGATAAAGTATACGCAAATGAAGAGATCAAGGCCATGATCACCGCGTTCGGCACCGGGATCCATGACGATTTTGATATCAGCAAGCTGCGGTATGACAAGATCATCCTGATGACGGATGCCGATGTGGACGGCGCGCACATTTCCACGCTGCTCCTGACGTTTATTTACCGCTTCATGCCCGGCCTGATCAAAACCGGCCACGTCTACCTGGCGCAGCCGCCGCTTTTCAAGCTGGAGAAGAACCGCAAAGTCTGGTACGCGTATTCGGACGAGGAACTGGAACGGATCCTGAAGGAAGTCGGGCGGGATTCCAACAACCGCATCCAGCGTTACAAAGGTCTCGGTGAGATGGACGAAGACCAGCTCTGGGAGACGACCATGGACCCGGAACGCAGGGTCCTCCGGAAAGTCCTTTATGACGAGGAAGAAGCGGCGATCATTGACCGTACGTTTAACGTGCTGATGGGCGAAAATGTGGAACCCAGGCGCGAATTCATTGAAAAGAACGCGAAATACGCGACGGTGGACTTCATCTGACGGATGGGAAGGAAACACTGTCCGGACCGGGGGATTCGGAGATGCGCAGGCTTTTCCGGGCTGACCCGATGAATAAGGACATCGGAAGGATGTTTTATGGAAGCGAATATTTACGATAAAGTGCATGAGGTGGAGCTTAAGGACACCATGGAGAAGTCTTACGTCGATTATGCGATGTCGGTCATCTCTTCGCGTGCCCTCCCGGACGTCAGGGACGGCCTGAAGCCGGTCCAGCGCCGTGTGCTCTATTCCATGCTGGAACTGTCGAATACGCCGGATAAGCCGCACCGTAAGTGCGCCCGTATCGTCGGGGATACCATGGGTAAATACCATCCCCACGGCGACAGCTCCATTTACGGGGCGCTCGTTTACATGGCCCAGTCCTGGAATGAGCATTACCCGCTGGTGGACGGCCACGGGAACTTCGGTTCCGTGGACGGGGACGGCGCGGCGGCCATGCGTTATACGGAGGCGCGGCTCTCCAAAATCGCCATGGAGCTCCTGGCGGACCTGAATAAGGATACCGTCGATTTTGTCCCGAACTTCGAGGATACGGAGACGGAGCCCGTGGTGCTGCCTTCCCGCATTCCGAACCTGCTGATCAACGGCGCACAGGGCATTGCCGTCGGCATGGCCACGAATATCCCGCCACACAACCTGAAAGAAGTGGTGGACGCGGTCTGCAAGATTATTGACAACCGGGTCCTGGAAGGCCGCGAGACGACGATCGAAGAGGTCATGCAGATCATCCAGGGGCCGGATTTCCCGACCGGCGCCGTCATTATGGGACGGAACGGGATCGGCCAGGCGTACAGGACCGGCCGGGGAAAGATCCGGGTACGCTCGGTCTATACGATCGAGCCCATGGAGAACGGCAAGAACCAGATTATCGTGACAGAGATCCCCTATCTGGTCAATAAAGCGCGCCTCCAGGAGAAGATCGCGGAGCTTCATAAGGACAAGAAAGTCGACGGCATCACCGCCATCCGGGATGAGTCCACGAGCCGTGAAGGCACGCGGATCGTCATTGAACTGCGCAGGGA
Organism: Lachnospiraceae bacterium; assembly: GCA_017959345.1. Taxonomy (GTDB): domain Bacteria; phylum Bacillota; class Clostridia; order Lachnospirales; family Lachnospiraceae; genus UBA1267. The sequence continues at coordinate 15,233 of JAGDAW010000199.1, forward strand.
CGTGAACCCGAACGTGGTCATGAACCAGCTGCTGAAGCACACGCAGCTCCAGGACACGTACGGCGTCATCATGCTGGCCCTGGTGGACGGGGAACCGAAGGTCCTGAACCTGCTCGGGATGCTGCAGCATTACCTGAAACATCAGGAAAATGTGGTCACCCGGCGGACGCGGTTCGACCTGAATAAGGCGGAAGAACGCGCACATATCCTGGAAGGCCTGCTCATTGCCCTGGACTTTATCGATGAAGTGATCCGGATCATTCGCGGTGCGGCTAATGTTTCCGAAGCGAAAGAGAAGCTGCAGGAGCGGTTCGGGCTCAGCGAGCGGCAGTCCCAGGCCATCGTGGACATGCGTCTCCGTGCGCTGACCGGTCTGGAACGGGCGAAGCTGGAAGAGGAATACGCGGAACTCCAGAAGACCATCGGCGAACTGAAGGCCATTTTAGGCGATGAAAACCGCCTGCTCGGCGTGATCCGGGACGAATTAAGCGCCGTCGGCGAAAAATACGCAGACGAGCGTAAGACCCGGATCGAGAATGACGAGGACGAGATCATTGACGAGGACCTGATCGCGGATGAGGACACCGTCGTGGCCATGACGAAGATGGGTTATATCAAACGGATGTCCCCGGATCATTTTAAGGCCCAGAACAGGGGCGGAAAAGGCATCAAGGGCATGCAGGTCCTGGAAGCGGACTATACCGCGAGCC
>JAGDAW010000200.1 GCA_017959345.1 Lachnospiraceae bacterium
CGCATTATAATTGACAAAACGAACAATGTCAACTTCAAACTGCCTCAAATTCTGTGCAATTCGCATCTTCTAACAAGTTTTCTATTTTTGTTTCTATTTATCTAATTTACAGTTCCAGTTGCCAACTACCTTCCCTTCCCGACTATATACCCTTATCCCGCATTAATTACTTTCCAAACATAGCCTTTCTTAACCGAATCTTAACATCGCTGCGCTGCCCTTAACGGCATCTTTGCGGCGCCTGTCGTACAATGAAGCCACAATGCCTATGAAAAGAGGGCTTCTATGGACTTCCATCTATTCAGGGAAAAGATTTCCTCCTTCCGGATGATCATCTTCGGTTTCCTGGGACTGATCCTGGCCGGGACCATCCTCCTGATGCTCCCGGTCTCGGTGAAAGACGGCCACGGCGCCCCGTTCGAGGACGCCCTGTTTACCGCCACGTCCGCCGTCTGCGTCACGGGGCTGATCACGCGGGACACCGCGCTCTACTGGTCCGGTTTCGGCCAGGCCGTCATCCTGGTCCTGATCCAGATCGGGGGGCTGGGGATCATTTCCGTCGCCGCCTTCATCGCCATCCTCTCCGGAAGGAGGCTGACCTTATTGCAGCGCAGCACGCTGCAGGACAGCATTTCCGCCCACCAGATCGGCGGAATCGTCAAACTGACCGGCTTTATTTTCAGGACCGCGCTGATCGCCGAACTCGCCGGCGCGCTGCTCATGCTCCCGGCGTTCTGCGCACGTTACGGGGTTTCCGGGATCTGGATGGCCGTGTTCCACGCAATCTCCGCGTTCTGCAACGCGGGGTTCGACGTCATGGGGGCCCGCACCGGCCCGTTTTCCTCGCTGACGGCCTTCGCGTCCGACCCGGGGGTCGTGCTGCCGGTCGTCCTGCTGATCCTCATCGGGGGGATCGGGTTCCTGACCTGGGACGACGTCGCCGCGCATAAGCACCATTTCCGCCGTTACCACATGCAGACCAAAGTCGTCCTTGTGACGACCGGCGTGCTGGTTTTCGTCCCGATGCTGTTCCTGTTCCTGTCCGAATATGCCGGGGAAGCCCTGGGCGACCGCTTCTTCCTTTCCCTGTTCCAGGCGGTGACGCCGAGGACCGCGGGCTTCAACACGGCCGCCCTCACCGCCCTGTCGGGCGCGGGACGGATGCTGCTGATCGCGCTGATGCTGGTCGGCGGCTCCCCGGGATCGACCGCCGGCGGCATGAAAACGACGACCCTCGCCGTCCTCTTTTCCAATGCCGTTTCCGTGTTCCGGAGGAAAAAGAGCGCGCAGATGTTCGGCAGGCGGATCGAAGACGGGACCGTCCGGAACGCGGCGACATTGTTCTTAATGTACCTGACCCTGCCGGCGGCCGGCGCCGCGGCGATCAGCATCGTGGAAAACCTCCCGTTCGGGACCTGCCTGTTCGAGACGGTTTCCGCGATCGGCACGGTCGGCCTGTCGCTGGGGATCACCCCTTCCCTCGGCCTGTTCTCGCACCTGGTCCTGATCCTGTTCATGTTCTTCGGGCGGGTGGGCGGCCTGACCCTGATCTACGCCGCGCTGGACAGCAAGGGCGCGGACGTGTCGCAGCGGCCGGTGGAAAAGATTATCGTCGGATAAAGGAGGACAAGGATGAAATCCATACTGCTGATCGGTATCAGCCATTTTGGGGCCCTGCTCGCGAAGCAGCTTCACAACCTCGGCCACGAGGTCCTGGCGGTGGACAGGGATGAGGCGCGGATCAATGCGATCCTCCCCCTCGTCACGGACGCGCAGATCGGCGACAGCACGAACGAGGCCTTCCTGCGCACGCTCGGGATCGGGAATTTTGACGTCTGCATCGTGGCGATCGGGAGCGACTTCCAGAACTCCCTGGAAACCACGTCCCTGCTGAAGGAACTCGGCGGGAAGCTCGTGGTATCGCTCGCCGACCGGGAAGTCCAGGCGAAATTCCTGCTCCGGAACGGCGCGGACGAAGTCATCAACCCCGAAGCGCAGATCGCGGAATGGGCCGCGATCCGCTACGCGTCCAGCCACATCCTGGACTATATCAGCCTGGACGACGGCCATGCCATCTACGAAGTCTCCGTCCCGAAGGAATGGATCGGGAAATCCGTCGGGCAGATCGACATCCGCAAACGCTACGGGATCAACATCATGGCCATCCGGCAGAACGGGAAAATGAATCTCTCCGTCTCCTCGGAAACGATCCTGACCGAGCACATCACGATGATGGTGCTCGGGGAACGGAAAGCCGTCCAGAAGTGCTTCAAGATCTAGCATCCCCCGCCCGAAAAGGAGGTGAATCCGCGTGGGTGACATCCTGCTGGCCGTATTGATCGCCGCTTTCTTTATCGCCGGATACTTCTTGGCGGACCGGTTCGTGCACTTCATGGATGGGCACCGCCGGGAATACCGGGATCCGGACGACTCCTGAAATGCGGACGCGCGCGCTCAAAAACGGTAGAAAATAACCGCCATCTGTGTTACTATATCCCAATGGACAGAAGCCTTTCCCTGCGGAAGGCATATTGTCCTGCAAATCCACTGAGGAAGGAGCGGGCAGGAAATGGATAAAGTCCTCGAGAGCGGCGAGCGGATCCTCGTCTGTCTCTCTTCTTCCCCTTCCAACCAGAAGGTCATCGACGCCGCCGCCCGGATGGCGGAGGCCTTCCACGCGGCGCTGACCGCAATCTACGTCCGCCGGTCGGACGACGAAGCCCTTCCCGAAGCGGACCGGCTCCGCCTCCAGGACAATATACGGTCCGCGGAACAGAACGGCGCGACGGTCATCACGATCGTCGGCAGCGACGTCCCCGTCCAGGTCGCGGAATACGCCCGGATCTCCGGCACGACGAAGATCGTCGTCGGACAGAGCGGCGCCCGGAGGCGCCATTTCTGGAGCAAGGCCTCGCTGACGGAACAGATCATCCTGAACGCGCCGGACGTGGACGTCTACATCATCCCGGATTCTTCGGCGGATATCAAAAAACAGAGCCGGAAGCTCGGCAGGACCAACCGGATCCGCCCGACCTGGAGGGATTTCTTCATCACCCTCCTGCTCCTCGCGGCGTCCACGGGCGCCGGGCTCCTGTTCACGCTGCTGGGCTTCTCGGAAGCGAATATCATCACGGTCTTCATCCTGGGCGTCCTCCTCATTGCCGTGCTGACGGTCAGCCCGATCTTCAGCGCGGTCAGCTCGCTGGCGGGCGTCCTGCTGTTCAACTGGTTCTTTACCGAACCGCGGCTCAGTTTCCATACCTACGAGCCGGAGTACATCGTGACCTTCGCGATCATGCTGACTTCGTCGCTCATCACGGGCACATTGGCCAACCAGCTGAAGGAAAATGCGCGGCAGTCCTCCCGTGAGGCGTTCCGCGCGAAAGTCCTCTTCGACACGAACCAGCTGCTCCAGAAGGCGGAACGCGCGGAAGACGTGCTCCGCATCACCGTACAGCAGGTCCGGACGCTGCTCGACCGCGACGTCGCCGTCTTCCCGTTTTCGACGGACCTCGCGCCTGCGGGCGGGGACGGGACGGCAGCCGCTTCGGACGGCGGTACCGTGCAGGAACCGGATGGGAAGGAAGCCGAAATCGCCCGGTGGGTCTTCTTAAACCAGACCGCCGCGGGCGCCCACACGGACCGGTACCCGGACGCGGCGTCGCTCTACCACCCGATCTGCATGAACGGGTACGGGTACGGCGTGATCGCGATCCGACTCGGCGGCGAGGACCTGGAGACGTTCGAATACAGCGTGTTCTCCTCGATCATCGGGGAATGCGCCATGGCGCTCGAAAGCCTCCGGAACGCGGCGGAGAAGGAACAGGCGGCCGTCGCGGTGCGGAACGAGCAGCTCCGGTCGAACCTGCTGCGGTCGATTTCCCACGACATCCGGACCCCGCTGACCTCCATTTCGGGGAACGCCAGCAACCTGCTGACCTACTACGAACAGCTGGACCCGGAGACGCTGAAACAGATCTTCACCGACATCCGCGAGGACTCGGAGTGGCTGATCGACCTGGTGGAGAACCTGCTCTCCATCTCCCGGATCGAGAACGGGCAGCTGGATCTCCGGCTGTCCCCGGACGTGATGGACGACGTCATCGAGGAAGCCCTGCGCCATGTGGACAAGAACGCGTCCCGGCACCGCATCACGGTCCGGATGGGCAAGGACATGCTGATCGCGCGGATGGACGCCCGGCTGATTACGCAGGTGCTGATCAACCTGGTCAACAACGCCGTCAAGAACACCCAGAACGGGTCCGAAATCACGATCTCCGCGGAGCGGGACGGCCGCTTCATCCGCGTCCAGGTGAAGGACGACGGCCCGGGCATCCCCGACAGCATCAAGCCGCATATTTTCGAAATGTTCTTCACGGGGCAGAACCGGGTGACGGACGGCAGGCGCGGGATCGGGCTCGGCCTTGCGCTCTGCAAATCCATCGTGGAAGCCCACGGCGGTTCCATCCTCCTGACCGACAACGAACCGTCCGGCTGCTGTTTCACATTTACGCTTCCCGCAGAAGAGGTGGCCATCCATGAATAAACCCGTGATCCTTGTGGTCGAAGACGATACGCCGGTCCGCAACCTGATGCGCACGACGCTGCAGACGCACGACTATAAATACCTGACCGCGCCGACGGGCCGCGACGCCGTCATGCTGGCCTCGTCCCACAATCCGGACGTCGTGTTCCTGGACCTCGGCCTGCCGGACATGGACGGGATCGACGTGATCCGCCAGATCCGCAGCTGGTCCAATATGCCGATCATCGTCATCAGCGCCCGGAGCGAGGACGACGACAAAATCGCCGCGCTCGACGCGGGCGCCGACGATTATCTGACGAAGCCGTTCTCCGTGGAAGAGCTGCTGGCCCGCCTCCGCGTGACGATCCGGCGCCTCTCCATGATGAACCCCGACGGCGCCGCCGACAGTTCCGTCTACACGAACGGGAACCTGAAGATCGATTTCCCGGCGGGCTGCGCGTTCCTGAACGGGGAACCGCTGAAGCTGACGCCGATCGAATTCAGGCTGCTCTGCCTGCTGGCGAAAAACACCGGGAAAGTCCTGACGCACACGTACATCACGCAGAACATCTGGGGCCGGAGCTGGGAAAATGATATGGCCTCGCTCCGCGTCTTCATGGTCACGCTGCGGAAGAAGCTCGAACCTTCCCCCGATACCCCCGCGTTTATCCAGACCCACGTCGGGATCGGGTACCGGATGATCAAAGTGGAATGACCGCCCTTTCCGGGCGCAGAATAAAGGAAACCGGGGGACGATGGACGGTGTGTCCATGGTCCCCCGGTTTCCGGTTCTATGCGGTTTTTCCGCCGGTCCCCCGGTTTCCCCGGGACATCCGCGGCGGAACGGCCGCTTTTTTATTCGGAACCAGCCGTCATTTCCGGACGAGCCAGCCGTAGGCGTACGGCTGCAGCCGCACGAGCGACACGATCCGGCTGACCTTCCCGGACACGAGGTTCTCGTACTCCCCGGGATCCCGCAGGCAGAAGACCTGCTCTTCGTCCGAGAAATTGAACAGGCCGTAAATCTTCTCGCCTTCCTTGTAGCGGCCCATGCCGATCACGGCGTCATTGTCCGTCTGGACCGTCCAGACGTCCGCGTCCGCGTCGAACACATGGTGCTCCCGGCGGAACCGGAACAGTTTCCTGAGCAGTGTCCGGGCGGAGGTGCCGTACAGGCCCTCTTCCTCCGGGATCTCGCCCATGGGGATGCACGGGATGCCGCTCTGCATCATCAGGAGCGCCAGGAGCAGCTCCGATTTCTGGACGCCCGTCCGGACCGCCGCCACGTCGCCCTTCTTCTGCGCTTTCGTGATGCCCGTCAGGTCCTGCATGGAGCCGGAAATGCCCGGGACGCCCTGCGTGTCCGGGATGGCCTTCCCCTTGAGCGGGTTCTTCCGGGAATCCGTGAAGTAATCCTGGAGGTAGCGGATGTGGATCTCCGGGTTCAGGCCGAGGTCCTGGAGGAACGTGCGGTCCAGGTTCCAGGCGAAGCCCTCTTTCGGATCCACGGTCCTCAGGAACACGTAATGCTTCGGCATCTGCGCCGCCTTCGCGATCTCATTGCCGAGCAGCCGTACGTCATGGGTGGCGGTCGTCTGCCACAGCGCGGGACGGAACAGGTGGTCCTCCACCAGGTGGAGTTCCGGTTTCTCGTACCGGCCGAAGAAGGCGGAAATGTCGCCGAGGCCGCCGTTCAGTTCGCCCAGGAGCAGCACGCCGGGGGAGACAATGTCGTTCACCATGCGCAGGATCCGGACCGCATTATGCGCTTTCTGGATATTCTGCCAGCCGCCGTCCATCACGAAGATGCCCGGGATGCCTTTCAGCCGCAGCAGGTCCGCCCCGGTATTGTTCAGGGACAGCATCTCTTCCACGGTCTTCAGGAACACCTGCGGGTCGTTGAAATCACCGGACAGTCCGAGGGTCTCCATCTTATAGGCACCCTCCACGAATTTCTCCTGCATGGAGGCGCGCTTATACCATTCCGGATTGTTCACGAGGAGGTTGTCACGCTTCAGGAGCGTGCGGCCCCGCAGCTTATACTGCGCCTCCATGACGGAAAGCAGCCCGGCATACGCGTCCCCGTTCCAGGGATACAGTTCAAAAAACAGCCATTTCAGCTCGCTGGAAAAGCGGTCAAGGCGAATCGTGTAAGCATTTTCCATAGAATTCTCCATTTCTATTACTCAGGGAAACGCGGGTCCCGGCGTCTCCCCCGCGCCGGTTCAGCGCTCCCTCAGGCCCGGTCAAGCCGGATCTGCCACGCCTGGCGGTCACAGGCCGCCGGGGGAATATAAATTCCCTGGTTCATCAGGGTCTGTCCCAGGAGGGTCCGTCCCCCCGTAAACAGCGTCCGCGCCTGCGCCGGAAGCCGCTCCGCGCCTTCCGGCACACGCAGGGTATAGGCCGCGTCCGGGTCAAGGCCCCGGAGACGCACCCGTTTCACATACATATTTCCGTGCACCGTCCCGTACACCGCGGTGACGAGGGCCTGTCCCAGGTCCTCCGAAACCGATTCCCAGACGGTCACGTCTTCCTCCGGGGAGGCCAGCCGGTAATACTTCCCGCGGAACACCGTGTCCCACAGGTCCCGGTACCGCCCGATCTGCGCGCGGATCCGTTCCTTCTCCGCCTCCGTCAGCCGCTCCGGATCCAGTTCGTAGCCGAAACACCCGGCCATGGCGACGGCCGCCCGCGTCTCCAGGGGCGTCACCCGCCCGGTCTGGTGGTTCGGCACCGCGGAAACGTGCGCCCCCATGACGGAAGGTGGGTAAATCATGGACGTGCCGTACTGGATAAACAAAC
>JAGDAW010000201.1 GCA_017959345.1 Lachnospiraceae bacterium
CGAAATGATTCAGGAGTTTGATGCTGTTCCGGGTGTCCTCCGCCGCGATCAGGTCCGCGTTTTTCAGCAGTTCGATGCCCCTGGGCGTCATGTCCCCGAGGTTCCCGATCGGTGTGGACACCAGAAATAAAGTGCCGGTTCCGCTCATACCCACATGCCTCTCTCCCGGGACCGCCCGTTTTCCGCGGTCCGACGGCGAAAAATGTCTTATCCGTCTTCCCTGTAAATCTTCAGGACCTGTTCCGTATATTTGCCCGGCGCTTCATAGAGGATCAGCGGCGCCTCCGTCCGCATGCGGTTCCGCCCGCCGGAAATCCCGGAGATCAGCACCATCGCCGCGTCCTTATCCGCGAACGGATGCACGAAAACCGCCCGTTCCGGGGCGATCCGGTACGCCTCCATGACGGAAAGGATCTCCGGCAGCCGGCCGGGCCGGTGCACCATGTAAAAGCGCCCGCCCGTTTCCAGCAGGCTTTTGGCCGCCCGGACCACGTCCTCCAGCGTACAGAGGATCTCATGCCGCGCAATGGCCATCTCCCGGTCCGGATTCCGGAGCCCGCTTCCCGCCGGCATATAGGGCGGATTCACGGTCACCGCCTGGAACTGTCCTTTCCCGAGCAGTTCGGCGGCGTCCTTCACGTCCCCGCGGATGAACCGCACATGCGTTTCCACGTCGTTCAGCATCGCGGAGCGGTTCGCCATATCCGCCATGTCGGGCAGGATCTCGAGCCCGGTGTAGTCCCCGGCCCCGTAGCGCGCGTCCATCAGGAGCGGGACAATGCCGGTCCCGGAGCACAGGTCCACGACCCGCTCCCCCTTCCGGACGTCCGCGAACCAGGAAAGCAGCACCGCGTCCACGCCAAAACAGAACCGCGTCCGGTTCTGGATGATCCGGTATCCGCGGCGGCCCAGATCGTCGATGCGTTCGTTGATCAGCAGCGGCGCGTCCATGTGGTCCCCTCTTTATCGGACAGCAGATTGTCCTGTTATCCTTCCAGTTTCTTCAGTTCCCGCTCTTCTTCCTCGGACAGCCGCTTCTCCTTCTTCTTCGAAACCGTAAACGTCAGGTCGGACGCGGGGTATTCCCGCAGCTCGCGCTCGTCCTTCCCCGTATCCACGCTCACGGACGCTTTCTGAAGCAGTACGTTGACGGATTTGACGATCCCTTCAAGCCCGTCGGAAGTTTTCACGGTCTGTCCCACGTCCGGAAGACGGGCGGACAGGTATTCATACGCTTCCTGTTCGTTTTTCAGGCAGCACATCAGGCGGCCGCACATCCCGGAAATCTTGGACGAATTCAGGGACAGGTTCTGCTCTTTCGCCATCCGGATCGAAACCGGCGCGAAATCCGACATCCAGGACGCGCAGCAGAGCTCCCTGCCGCAGCTCGCGAGCCCGCCGAGCAGCCGGGTCTCATCCCGGACGCCCACCTGCCGCAGCTCGATCCGCGTGCGGAACACCGACGCGAGGTCCCGGACCAGCTCGCGGAAATCCACGCGCCCGTCCGCCGTGAAGAAGAAGATCAGCTTCGTTCGGTCAAATACGTACTCCGCCCGGATAATCTTCATCTCCAGCTTCCGGAAGGCCACCTTTTCCTTGCAGATCCGGATGGCTTCCTTCTCATTCTTTATGTTCAGCTCCAGCTGTTCGAGATCGTCCTCCGTCACACGCCGCACCACCTGCCGCGGTTCGGACGGCAGTTTCGAAACGTCGTATTCCTTATTCGGCATGACGACGGTGCCGATCTCGATCCCCTGCGCCGTATCCACGATCACACGTTCCCCGCGGGTGAGTACCATCCCCCGCGGATCGAAATAATAGACTTTGCACTGATGGCGGAACGTCACGCCCACAATCACACTCATAAACCCTCCTCCGCTGCCCCGCGGAGCTCCAGGAGCACCTGCGACAGCGCCATTTCGAAATTCACATTGAGCTCTGCCATGCGCCGGGCTTTCGAGAGAAGCGCCAGCACGCGGCCGCCCCGTTCATAGGAGACGCACCCGGCCAATGTACGGACCGTGCTCAGCGCATCCCCGTGGATCAGGTCCGCCGCGTTTTTCCCGGTCTTGTAGACCAGGATATCCCGGATCCATGCCTGGACCTCCTCCAGCAGCTCCCTGTACAATATTTTATTCTTTCCGGCATAATCCGTCAGGCGCACCAGGCTCCTGACGTCGCGGAAAGGAATGCTGTCCATATAATTCCGGACTTCCCGCCGGAGTTCCGACAGGGTATCGTCCGCCGCCTCCCCGGTTTTCTCTTCCGGGAAAAACGTCAGCTTCACGCACCTGGAAAGCACCGTGGGCAGGAAGGCGTCCTCATTGCCCGTCAGCAGCAGGATCACCGTATAGTCAGGCGGCTCCTCCAGCGTCTTCAGGAGCGCGTTCTGCGCCTGCGCGTTCATCAGCTCCGCCTCCCGGACAATGTATACCTTGTAATCGCTGCCGTACGGCCGGACCATCACGGTCCGGTTGATGCCTTCCCGCACGTCGTCCACCGTGATCAGGTTCGGTTTCGCGTGCGTCACATCGACCCGGTCCGCGGGGGTCTTCACCAGCGCGGCCGCAAACCGGTCCGCCGCCGCCTGCAGGACCGCGGGATCCTCCGAAAGCAGGAGATAGGCATGGGACACGTGCGCTTCCGCCGCCTGGCGGAGCAGGGTCTCCAGAATCTGTTCATTCTGAGGGTTTTGAAACACCTGTGATCAACTCCTTCACTGCCCGGACGCACGCGCGGAACTGCCGGTTTTCGATCCCGTTCACCGGTTTTCCGTCGGAAAGCAGGCCCGCCGCCTCAAGATGCGCCTCGTCAAAATCCTGCTCGTCCGCCAGGAACCGCCTGCAGAGCTCCGCGTACTTCGGCGCCGCAAGCTTCCGCTCCCGCAGGAGCGCCCGCCGGAGCCGCTCCCCGGTCTCCACATAGAGGCAGATGGGCACCACATTGTCCGCGCCGAAATAATCCCGGACCTTCACATAGGATTCGACGGTCCCGACCGCGACGTAGTTCCCCGATGCCAGGTCCACCGTCCCGTCGTCCGCCATCATATACCGCCAGAGCCCGTGGACCGTGTTGTAAGCGCGCATCTCCACGATCCGGCCCGCTTTTTCAAACGCCCGGTAGGTATCCTCATCGATAAAATGGTACTCCCGGCCCTCTTCCTCCGTGTCCCGGATGGGCCGCGTGGTGTACTGGATGATCTCCCGGAGCCCCAGTTTGCGGTCCCGGAGCAGCGCCCGCATGACCGAATCCTTCCCGGTCGAACTCTTCCCGATGATGTAAAAGATCCTGCCCATCACTTTTTCCCGCCTGTGCGCTTCTTCTGGCCGCTTCCCCGGCCGGCCGCCGCGTTTTTCTTCGCACCGCTCCTGCCGGCCGCCGCGCCTTTTTTCGCGCCGCTTCCCCGGCCGGATGCCGCGTTCCGGCTTCCTTTCTTCGCTCCGTCCCGTTTCTTTCTGACCGCGCGCGCCTTCCGGCCGCCCGCGGTCCTGTTCTTATGCATCCGGTAGGAGATCCCGAACACGGCCAGCGCGAGCGCGATCACCAGCAGGATCAGCCCGCCGTCCATGAGGAACAGGTTCTCCGGCAGGATCAGGATCACCGGGTCCGTACGCCAGTCGAAGATCCAGTAATCATTCCGGAACAGCAGTTTGTGCATCAGGAGGAACGTTTCGTCACCCGCGAACAGGATCGCCGCGCCCAGCACCGCGACCACCGTCACGGAAAGGATCACCACGGCTTTCTGCCAGCCGTACGCTTCCTTTTTCCTTCCGTACACCGACCCGATGACCAGGAGGATGCCGGAAACGATCGCCGCGTACTGCATCGCCACGAAAATGGCCTTGACTTCCCGGAAATGGGTCGCCCCGTTCACGCTCATCTTAAGGTCCGGGAAGGTCAGGACCCCCGGCCCCCACATCATATTGTAATCAATCAGCGTCCCGTAATTCCGGATGCAGAGTTCCCTGGAGAACCCGCTGTACTCCGGAATGTCGAAGAGCCGCACCTGGAGTTCATAGATCGGCTTCGCCGAAAGGACCAGCCAGGTGGCCGCCGTGACCAGGAAGACAAAGCAGACCACGGTCATCAGCGCATTAAAAAGAAAAGTATGTTTCTGTGTTTTCATGTGGAAGCCCGGTTTCACGAAAACGCCTTCGGCCCTTTCAGGCGGATGCGTCAGTCTCTCCCGTTATTCTGGTCGATTTTCAGGTTGTTGTAGTATGTCGCGATATTCAGCAGGACAAAAAAGAGATTCAGTCCGTACAGCGCCAGCAGGATCCAGTTGGTCCGGATCTCTTCCAGGAAACCGGGGCTGAACAGTTCGGCGAACAGGCCTGCGGCAAATCCGATGCAGGTCACGGTCAGGAACAGGATGCTCTGTCCCTTGGCCGTACGCGCGCGGAGCGCCTTGAAAAGCAATACCGGGAACGGGAATCCCAGGAAAATCAGCATCACGGACTTTAATACCAGCGTCAGCATGTCGATGGTTCCTCCTTTGAATAATCCTTCATTCTTCGATGGTCCGGCGGCTGCGTCACAGCTGGTTGCCCAGCGCGATCTTCAGCGCCTCTTCGTCTTCCTTCATCAGGGGATTGACGGACTTCCCGTTCATGATCTCCTTGACGTACGTATAACACCCTTCCTGGCCGTGGATCGTGGTAATGATAAACCCATTGTCCTCATTGTTCAGAAGGGCAATGCTGGAGCTGACCTTCCCCGCCATCCCCGGGAACGCGTTGAACTTCACCACACCGGTCTTCCGGTACGCAGACCGCAGGTCGCCTTTCAGGTGCTGGATCTCGTCAATATTCTTTTTGACAAGTACCTTCACCTTCGTGTTGTCATCCAGCGCTTTCCGGAGTGCCGTTTCAATGTCCTGCCCATCCGGACCCTGCATGAAGAAATCCAGCTCGTGCTGCAGTTCACGCTGCCGGTACAGCAGGACAATGACGGCAACCGTCAGAATCACCATGACCAGGACCAGGATGAGGATGTAATAGGAGACATAGGCGTCAAACCCATGTATAAAAGATTGGATCGCGTCCATTTACAAAACACCTCCGGAGTGATGATCAATGCCGTCAGCGGATATGGTCCAGGATGCGCTCCAGATCTTCCAGCGAAAAATAGCTGATCTCGATCTTCCCGGAGTTCTCCGTGGCCCTCTGGAATTTTACCCTTGTGGACAGCAGCTCCTTCAGCCGCGTCTCGGTCTCCTCATACGCGACCTGGTTCTTCAGCGGGACTTTCTCGACAGTGCGGACCGGTTTCCCCATCCTTTTCACGAACGCTTCCAGTTCCCGGACGCTCATATGCAGTTCCGCCGCCGCCGCGGCCGCCGCGGACTGCTGCGCCGGGTCCTCGATCCCCAGGATGACCTTCGCGTGTCCCATGGAAATCTTCCCCTCTGCAAGCAATGTTTTCGCGTCTTCCGGAAGCCGGAGCAGACGGACCGCGTTCGCGATGCCGGCCCTGCTCTTTCCGAGGTGCGCCGCCAGCTCTTCCTGGGTCATCCCATACTCGGTGAGCAGCTTGTCATACGCCGCGGCTTCTTCCACCGGGTTCAGGTCCGCGCGCTGGATGTTCTCGATCAGCGAGATCTCCGCCATCTCCCGGTCCGTGTATTCCTTCTCGATGACAGGGACCTCTTTCAGGCCGGCCAGTTTCGCCGCCCGCCAGCGCCGCTCACCGGCAATGATCCGGTACCGCTCGCCGACCTTCTGCACGATCAGGGGCTGGATCACGCCGTACATGCGGATCGAATCCGCCAGTTCCCCGAGCGCCTCCTCCTGGAAAACCTTCCGCGGCTGGTTCCGGTTCGGTTCGAGCAGGCGGATCTTCACCATCTTTTCGCCCTGTTTCTCTTCCGGCGCCGCCGCCGCAGCGGCAGGTTTCTCCACGCGGTTCACATCCGCGACATCCCCCAACAGGGTCCCGAGTCCTTTTCCAAGTCCTTTTGCTTTCGCTGCCATCACAATCTCCTTAAACGGTTCCTAAACCGAACGATTCTATCCATCCGCAGACGGTCTTACCGCCTGATCACCTCATCCGCCAGCTTCCTGTACGCGGCCGCACCCGCAGAGCGGGATTCGTAGTCCAAAATGGACATCCCGTGGCTCGGCGCCTCCGCCAGACGCACATTTCTGGGGATGATGGTCGTATACACATGCTCATGCAGGTATTCTTTCACGCTGTCCACGACCTGCTGCGAAAGGTTCGTGCGGACGTCGAACATCGTAAAGACGATCCCGTCGATCTCCAGGGACGGATTCAGCTTCTTCTGCACCAGCTGGATCGTATGCATCAGCTGGGTCAGCCCCTCCATCGCATAGAATTCGCACTGGATCGGCACCAGGACGGAATCCGACGTCGTCAATGCGTTTACCGTCAGGAGGTTCAGGCTCGGCGGGCAGTCGATCAGGATAAAATCATACGATCCCGATACTTTCCGGACCTTTTTCTTCAGTACATACTCGTGTTTTGCGATCTCCAGCATCTCAATGTCCGCGCCGGCGAGGTCAACTGTCGACGGGATCAGGTCCAGATGGCTGCTGACATTCTTCCGGATGCAGGAGTTCACCGGGATATCGTTGACGAGCAGGTCATATATCGTATGATCCCCGTGTTTGGAAACGCCGAGCCCGCTGGTTGCGTTGCCCTGCGGGTCCAGGTCAATCAGGAGTGTTTTTTTGCCTTTTTCGGCAAGCGCAGCGGCCAGATTGATGGCTGTGGTGGTTTTGCCGACGCCGCCTTTCTGGTTTGCGACCGCTATGATTCGTCCCATAATCAGACTCTCCTTATCGGAATGACTTTTTTCGCGTATGACTGAAATGTGTTTGTACCAACATATATCTGACGCCGTTGGGTCTATATATTATAGCGTCTGTTTGAATACTTTCTCGCCCGTGGCCGGGAGTGCGCCGATGTATCTATGTTATATAGACACAGAATGCCTCCCGGGCTCTCGGCTATAATATATAGACATTATGGTGCCTTTTTCTGTCTTGAAATGTCCGTATTCGATATGCCAGACTTTAATAATCCGACAGATGACACCATTAGCCCACTATTATGAGGATTATAGCATAAGATTCTCTTTTTAGCAATGTTCCACGTGGAACAATCCTGATATTCACAATATTTTCAGTCTTTCATGTCTTCTTTTCCTATTAACCCCGGACTTTAACATCATGTTATTGCCAGATCGCTTGTCCTCTGGCTCCAAAGCATCTTGTACCGAATAATAAATCATAGTATTTCTGCCATACAAAAACATATGATCAGAGCATCTAATCCTTCAGCTATGATATTGGACATAACGCTATAGTGAAAAAAACACCTAATTTAATTGACTGCACCCTTTATCCATGAAAAGATCTATGCCAATATTTCTTATGTGTTAATCAATCATGTCTGAAGAATAAACACTTCAATTTCGCATTTAAAAAAATATCCCAGCGAATACCTCCTGGATAATGGCCTCATTATGATATGGATAATCTTAGTATTATATGACGCTGATCGAAGATGTACTGATAAGCGCCCAATCGCAACATATACCAAACATACAACGTTATCTCATACAAGGCTCTGAATCAGGCAATACGCAGGCATATGCCCTGCCCACACGTTCAATCTATATTTGTGGAAATTGTTTGAATTCTGGATAGAAGAAGATACATATCATCCGATTCTGAAACAATATCTCTTGATTCATTAAATACCGACCAAAATAGTAATTTCCTAATTCTCTGAAGATTATTCTGGCACGCCTGTTTCATACCTATTTGTATTTTGAATACAAAGACCAGTTTGTTGCGATAAACCG
>JAGDAW010000024.1 GCA_017959345.1 Lachnospiraceae bacterium
AAACGGTTCTCTTCACTGGACAGCGCATACGTTTCCCTCAGATCCAGAAGTTCCCGGTCATCCGTCTGCTTCCGGGAGTCACTTTTCCGGATGGCGGTGCTGATGTCCCGTACTTCATCCTTCTCATCCAGGTATTTCACCGGGTACTGGAAGATAAAGGCCGTATTCTTCCCTTCTGCACACTCATAAACAACCGTGTACAGGTCCTCTTCCGCATCCTTGAGTCTGCGGATACACGACGCCTCCTTCAGCGCTTCCGCCGGGAGCGCCTCGATTCCGTCATCCTCATCTGTCCGGATGTCCGGACCCCTTACAGCATCCCCGGTGACTTCGCCGGTTTCACGCTCTGTCCGATTAATGCCTGCGGACGAGCCTTGGCCGAAGGATGCTGCAGCCAGGAAGACAGCCAGAAGCAGGGCGCTGAGGACCTTCTTACGTCTTTCCATTTCCTATACCTCCTTTCCTTATGACTGTAAAAAATCCACAACTCTCCATCTGTATACACGCCTCCACTTCGAGCAGTATATACAATCCATTTTTATCGTAACTCGCAGGCACGCTTTTGTCAAGTCTAATCATGCGTTTTTTCGACATCCGCCGTCTATGGGATCGCCGGTGCCATTCCCGCATTTCGGGCAGAGGGCCGGGCCCGAAGTCTGCTCAGCATTTATACTTCCCCGCGTCTCAGAAATCCTGATCTTCAGGCAGATGTTCCTTCCGAAGAGGCCCGCGGGTCCTGACGCGCGGACTCAGTCGCGCACATGGTAGCCGGAATACCAGGGAAGCCAGCCGTATTCCAGGCCGAGCACATTGGACGGGCTGTCGGCGGGCGTATGGACGGAAAACGCGCCGAACACGGTCGCCATATCCAGCCACTGCGCCTTGATGAACGCCAGGAGCGCCTCATTCGCCGGCCCCTGGAACAGCGCCGCCGCCTGCGTGCCCATGCGGACGGTCTCCCGGGTCGGGATCAGCGTCCGGAGGCCGTTCTCATTCCGGCCCTGGAGCAGGTAAAGCGTATCCCCGGCCGCGTTCGCGGTTTCCAGGGTGTATTTCAGCACGTCCTGCTGGTAGACGGCCGCCGCCGCGACCAGTCCCCCGCCGTCCCGGATGTTCCGGTTCGCGCGGTTGAAGCAGACGACCATCTTCAGCGAGCGGAATTCCGTACAGAAATTAAAATCCCCCGAGGAATCCATGAAACCCGCGTACGGCCCGTGCCCGTAGCGCGGGAGCAGCACCGCCAGGATGGTGTCCACCTTCCCCTGCATGTGGTTGTAACGGCTGCAGGAATACGGGAGGCGGCCCCACACATTGCCCTCGTTGGTCCAGGCGTACTGGTCCGTATACGCGTACGCGGAAATGTACCTCCCGCCCGCCTGCGCCTGGTTCATGCCGATGACGCCCTTCACCGAATCCCGGATCCCGAATGCCTCCGCGGCGGCAGAGACCCCCACCACGGAAGACGCCGAGGAGATCCAGACGTCGATGCCGTTTTCCTTGAAAATCCGCAGCATCCAGCGCACTTCCTCCGGGATCGAGATCCCGAGCGTCAGGGTGATGCTGACGGCGCCGATCCCGGTCGGCCGGGCTTCGTTGGACGTCCACGTGACCTGGACGGTCTCCCGGTCCCTGAAATACGATGCGGCCCGGTAAAACAGCCGGTACGCCTGGTCTTCCGTCATGCCCGTGAACCAGTACAGGATCCATTCCAGCTGGAATTCGTCCATTGAAGTCAGGAACAGCATCATTTTCGCCGCGAATTCCCGCCACTCCGGGTCCGCCTGCACGGCGGCGCTCGCCGCGCTGTCCAATCCTTCCGCGGTGAACGGGCCGTACGCCTGGTACAGGCGCCGGTAGGCGTCCGAGATGTCCGAGAGCCACAGGCCGTTCCGGTTGACGCCCGGGTCCAGCCCCGTGGACAATGCGGCCGCCAGGTCGTCCGGGCCCAGCGCGAACGCCATGGTCATCAGCTGGTACACGGCGGTATGGTAGGCAATATCGAAGATGGCGAGCGTATTGTCAAAATCGCAGACCACGTAGGCCGTGCCGTCGTAACCCGGCGCCGAAGCCCCGTACCGCCGTACAAAATCCCGGATCGCCTGGGCGACGGCGGGCGTGAAGCCCGCGGGCATCCCGGCCCAGTACGCCGGATCGTCGGGCGTCCCGGGGATGGGCGTCTGGCTGCCCGGTTCGGTCGGCTGCGCATCCGTCGGAACGGCAGGATCCGTGGGCGGGGCTGCGGTTGGCAGGGATTCGGTCGGCTGCGCCTCAGAACCCGAAGGAACAATGGGGTCTGTGGGCGGGACAACGGTCGGCTGGGATCCGGTCGGCTGCGCCTCGGAGCCCGAAGGAACAATGGGGTCCGTGGGCGGGATAACGGTCGGCTGGGATCCGGTCGGCTGCGCCTCGGAACCCGAAGGAATCGTGGGATCCGTGGGCGGCGCCGCGGTCGGCAGGGATTCGGGCGGCTGCCCTTCTCCGGATGACGGTTCGGAAGATCCCGGCGTCCGGGATTCATTGTCCGTGGACCGCGGTTCCAGGGATTCGCCGCCGGATCCCGGTTCGGTGCCGGGGTCCGAAGGCAGGTCGGTGATTTCCCCGGAGACGACGGAGCTGCCGGTCCCGTCCGGCGTCCGTGTGACCGGCTCCGGGAGGCAGGCGGACAGCTGCAGGAATACGGAGACCAGGAATATGAGGATCAGGAATATGGAAAGCGGTCTTTTCATAGCTTACTCCAGGGAAAAGGTACAATGAACTGTGGGGCTTATCGCTGCGCTTCCGGACCGTTAACGGCTAAGAAGCGAGGCATTCTGTACGTATCTGTACGTATCCGCAGAAGGATCGGAAGGATTCCGGGCGATGGTGCGAGTCCGGCAAGCCATAGCCGGAAATGTACTTCCGGATATGTCCATCATACATGAAAATGAGGGCCGTGACAAGCGGAAATCAGGGATTGCCGGGCATTTCCGGGCAGAAGGAAGGCACCGTGCGGCATCGGAAAAGGGGGATTGCGTACGTTTGGCGGAGGGGACGGGAAAAAGATGGAGGAACGGGCGATAACCCCGGAAAAGCATATTCTGGGCGGTTTAAACGCGCATAGAGTGTCGACTGCGCAGGAGGGAAGGCGGCTGCGCGGATGGATCATTTGATGGACATATTTTGTCTCTGCGCCTCGAAGTGGTTGTGAAGTTCCTGTCGTAATGACCGGAGCGGTATCCCTGCCGGCTTCCTGTCCGTTTATAACGATCCGCCTTGACGTATTCATCGGCTTCATGTTCGAGCAGTGCAACAAGCGTCTCCTCTTCGCAGTTTCGGAAAAGATCCTTATGAATGTTCTTTATCAGATCCTCACTCAGTTGTATCATGTTACCGGACATGGCACTAAACCCCTTTCTCGGCTTAAGTTGTGTGTGGTAACTCAATGATACCGAGCGGTGATAGACCATGTCTATCGT
>JAGDAW010000202.1 GCA_017959345.1 Lachnospiraceae bacterium
CCGTGATGGTGTGCCCTTCGCGGATAAACCGGCTGTCGGCGGCGCAGTCGATCCCGAGCCCCGAAAGCGCCGTCAGCACCTGCGCCGCGCTCTCCGCGTTCTCGGCCCCGAACCCCGAGTACCCGCCGGAAGGCTCCTGGCGTCCCGACAGGAAAAGGAGCGCCCGGTCCACGGCTTCCGTGACCCGCGGGTCCTCCCCGGAGAGATACGCGGGCGTCAGCGCCTGCACCGTCATGGCGGTCACGTCCACGTCCCCGTTCTTCCCGAACAGCGCGAACCCGCCGTCTTCGAACTGGAGGGACAGGATGGCGTCAACCAGTTCCGCGCGGGTCACGTCCGGGCAGAGGAACCCATTTTCCAGGAGGTGGAGGCCGAAGATCCGGTTCATGATCCCCTGTTCGCCCGCGGCCTCGCGGATGGATTCCGCGATGAACCCGCTGCCGCTCCCGGATGAAGCGAGCGCGATCCCGAGCTTCAGCGCCGCGGCGCCCGTCACCGCCTCCCGGGAAATGTGCGTCTCCGCCGCCGCCCTGTACGCCGTGAAATCGTAGTCCCCGTACTGGGAAAGCGCCAGGATGTACCACTCCGCGCTCCCGATGTCCTGGGGCGCCAGGGTCCCGTCGATCCATTCCTGGACGTCCGATGCGCCCGCCTCCCGGAGCTTAGCCTCCAGGATCGCCTCCGCGGAAAGACCGGCAGCCGCGCTTCTTACGTGGGACGGTCCCGGCATGCAGCAGAAAACGCACACCAGCACTGCCCACAGCGCGGCTGCCGGCAGAAGGGCTTTCAGGCCCCGGTACAGCATGGAAAAGGGGTTATCCCGCATTCCTCTTGAAAAGGGTCAGGAACAATGCGACCGCCGTCATCAGCACGGCCGAAATGATCCCGGTGAGCCAGGAGAAGAGATTGTTCGTGACTTCCCCTTCCACGGTCAGCCGGAGCGCGGGCGGCACCAGCGTCTGATCCCCGGACACGGCGCTGAGCAGGAGCACGCCGGTCTCTTCCGCGACAAAGGTCACCTGGCCTTCTTCGTTCGTGACCAGGTCGGTCTTCTTCCCGTTCACCGTGATCACCGCGCCTTCCACGGGCACGGAAACCGGCACCCAGAATTCATCGAAGCCGGAACCGGTCAGGGTCAGCGTAAACGTCTTCCCGTCATCCCCCACGGGCTCCGCCATAAGCCAGCAATACAGGTCCGAGAATCCGACCGCGTCGCTGTAGAC
This sequence comes from Lachnospiraceae bacterium, assembly GCA_017959345.1. Lineage (GTDB taxonomy): Bacteria > Bacillota > Clostridia > Lachnospirales > Lachnospiraceae > UBA1267. The sequence continues at coordinate 1,224 of JAGDAW010000202.1, forward strand.
GAACGCGGTGATTTCGGAGGCTTCCTGCACATCGTCGTCCAGGCTCATCGCGGACGAATGGTCCAGATAATAGCCGAAATTCCCGCTCGTATCGCCCCAGAGCTTCTTCAGGGACAGGCCATAGTCCGTGACGCCGGACGCATAGCCGGCTTCGGCGCCGTCCACAAAGAACGCCTCGTGCGCCGCGAAGAGCACTTCGTCGATGTTGATCCGCCCGTCGCCGTTGAGGTCATCCGCCATGACGGGTTCGTCCGCCACCTTCAGCGTCCCCTTCACCGCGATCGTCACGTACACTTCCTTCTGGGACGGCTCTTCCCAGTCGGGTTCCCCGAAATCCGGGTCCTCATCCGGGTAGTAGGTGGCGTCGGCGACCGGCTCCCCGGGGAGTTCCGCTGCAGACGCCGGCAGCACGGCCAGGCCGGCCAGCAGGATGAGTGCCGCAATCAGTGCGATTCCTTTTTTCATTGCATGTTCCTCCTTAAATCTTAGAACTTTATCAGAAGGACGCAGGATGACGTCCCCCTGCTATAACCGCGCGGCCGCCGTGCGGCAGCCTGGCGGGTATATACCCGGTCGTTCCGTTTCCCGGTTTTTCCACACGGTTATTCCTGCCTTCAGGCGGTCGCCTCGCCGGCCTCCTCCCCGTCCCGGAACAGCCCGTATTTGGTCCGGACCCGGGTCAGCTTTTTCCCGATGGGCTTCTCCAGCAGCAGGATGAAGACCACATTGGACACCGCGTACTCCAGCGTCGTGGGCAATGAGCTCACGGCCACGGAAATGTAGCGCGGCAGGTCCAGCACGCCGTCCGCCCAGACAGAGGTAAACACGTCCAGGACCAGGGAATAAAAGACGCCGCACAGCGCGCCGGCCGCGGCAAACAGCACGCGGTTCTGCCGGAGCGGCTTCGAAAGGACGCCCGACAGATAGCCGGTCAGGCCCCACGCGAACATCTGGAACGGCGTCCACGGCCCCTGCCCGAAATAGAACTTCGAGACCACTGCCGACAATGCGCCGATCACGAACCCGGCTTCCCCGGTCAGGTACGCGCCCGAAATCATCACGATGGCCGTGACGGGCTTGAAGCCCGGGACCCATGCGAAAATGAACCGGCCGGCGGCGGACAGCGCCGCCATCACCGCGATCACGGTCAGCTCCATCGCCGCGCTCTCCCGCCGTTCGAAGCGGACCAGCAGCGGCACCAGGGACAGGACCGCGACACAGAGGGAGATCCAGGTATAGGATTTCTCCCGGAAAACGAAAAGCCCTGCGAAGACGGCCGCGGGGATCAGGAGGAACAGCACCGCCAGCGTCACCGGTTTCGCCGCCTTACGCATGGGGCTCCCCCTTCCGGACCGCCCGGTCCGGCCTCTGGAAATGTGTGTCCTTACGCATGGGGCCCCCCTTCCGGCCTGCCCTGCCCGGCCTCTGGAAATGCGCGTCCTTACGCATGGGGCCCCTCCTTCCGCCGCCGCAGGATTTCCCCAACGGCCGCTTCCACGGTCACG
>JAGDAW010000203.1 GCA_017959345.1 Lachnospiraceae bacterium
CCATGGCAAGCCCTGCCCCCAGCAGGAAACTGTTCAGGAAGAATAAAAATGTCCACTCCATGGAAGAACCGCCTCCCGCCGCGCGGCGCCCGCATCCTTGCAGGGCACCATGCCCTTCGCCTGCGGCCCGGCAAAACCCGCGCACAGCCTTCATCCGGCCTTCCGGCCTCCGGCCGCACATTGTCCTATCTTAAACCGGGGGCACCCGCGTTTCAACCGGGATCCCGCCGTGTTAACGCCGTTTAATCCGCTGAAAAAAGGGTTGAAAAAGCGCCCGGACTGTGCTATGGGGCTACCCTTAAACCGGGAAATCCGGCCCACCACGTGCGTCAGGTTTCCGGCCGGAGCCGCACGTTCAGAAAGCCCAGCCCCGGCTGCCCGCCGTATGCGTCAGGCACCCATCTTACGCGCGTACGCTTCGCACCCCGCCCGGAGCCTCCGGAGCCCGTCCTCCAGCCGCACGCGGGGGCATGCGATATTGATCCTGAGGTAACGGTGCCCCTCCCCGCCGAACGGCGTGCCGGCGGACACGAAGAGCCCGGTCTCCTTCCGGAGGAACGCGGCAAACGCCGTGCTGTCCTCCGTCAGCCGGCTGACGTCCGCCCAGAGCAGGTACGTCGCGTCACCCGGCAGGATGCGGATCCACGGGATGTGCGCTTCCGCGTACGCCTCGGCCGCCCGCCGGTTTTCGAACACATAGGCCCGCATGGCGTCGAGCCACGGCCCGCCCTCGGTGAACGCGGCGATAGCCGCGGTGACGGCGAACACATTCGGTTCAGCCACCTCGTCCGTATTGATCCCGCGGCGGACTTTGTGGCGCAGGAACGGGTCCGGCACGTAGATCGCCGCGGTCTGCAGCCCCGCGATGTTGAACGCCTTCGTGGGCGCGACGCAGACGGCGGACACCTGCCGGCAGGTCTCCGAAACGGAGGCGAACGGCACGTAGGACGTCCCAGGCCGCGTGATGTCGCAGTGGATCTCGTCCGAAATCACCGTGACACGGTATTTCGCGGCGAGTTCCCCGACGCGGGCGAGCGTCTCCCGGTCCCAGATCTTCCCGACCGGGTTGTGGGGGTTGCAGAGGACCATCAGCGTCGTCTGCGGGTCCGCGAACGCCCGTTCCAGGCCGTCAAAATCCATCTCCCAGCCGTCGTTTTCCCGCCTTAGCGGGTTCTCCAGGACGCGGCAGCCGTTGTTCAGGACGCTGTTATAGAAAATGTGGTAGACCGGCGTCTGGATGACCACATTTTCATTCGGGGTCGCCAGCTTGCGCACCATGGACGAGAGGGCGGGGATGACGCCGGTGCAGAACATCAGCGCCTCTTCCTCCATCCGGAGCCTGTGCCGGGTCTCCCACCAGGCGCGGTACGCCCCGTACCATTCGTCCGGCACGTCCGTGTACCCGAAAATCCCGTGCGCCAGGCGCTTCTCCATGGCGTCCAGGATCTCCGGCGCCGTCCGGAAATCCATATCCGCGACCCACATCGGCAGTTCGCCCGGGGCTACGTCCCATTTCGAGGAAAACGTGCCCCGCCGGTCCGTGACAAGGTCAAAATCGTAGTTCATGCGTCCCTCTTCCACTCCGGCCTGTCCGAAACTTTCCCGATGTCCCCGCACACGATCTCCGTCCGGTCCGGGTTCACGATGCCGTCCTCCAGGATCAGCTCCCGGATCCCTTCGGCTTCGATCCGGCCGCCGGCGGGATTGAACACGCTGTCGATGACGGAACGCACCTCCGCCTTCACCGTGGAGTACTCGAACGCGAGCGTCGTGTTCAGGAGGCGGCAGTTCTCCATGACGAGCCCGTCGATGTAGCAGAGGCCCTGGAGGCTCTCGACCGTACAGTTGACGAGCCGGACGTTCCTGGAGTTCCAGCCGAAGTATTCCCCGGAAATGAAGGAATCATATACCGTCACGTCCTCGCAGTTCCAGAACGCGTCCTTGGTCAGGAGCGCGGAATTCCGGATCACCACGCGTTTGCAGCCGTCGAACCCGTAATTCCCGTCCAGTGTAAGCCCGGTCACGTCCAGGTCCGTCGAATTCATGGCGAAATAATCGCCCTTCGCGGTGACGCTGTCCAGGACGACGCCGGTGCAGCTCCACAGGGTTTCCTGGGCGTTGGTCAGCGTGACGCGGCGCAGGGTCAGGTCCCGGCACCGCCTGAAGTTCTTCGGCGCCTGGATCACGGCCCCCTGTACGGTTACGCGGTCCGAATACCAGACGCCCGCCCGGGCCATGTCGTACCAGACGCAGTCTTCGGCAAGCACGTCGGTGCAGTACCAGAGGGGGTATTTCCAGCGGAACATCGTCCCGTAAAGCTTCAGGTCCGCACTCTCCTTCAGCGGGGATTCGCCGTCCTCGAACAGGCAGTCCCGGACCACCAGGTCCCGGCTGCCGAAGAGGGCCCGCTCCCCGGTAAAACGCTGCTGTTTCAGTTCCTTCATCTTCTTGTTCCCTCTCCGCCCGTCCCGCAGGAAAAGGTTCCCCCTTTCCGCTCGAACAGGCTCAGAATCTATGGATGCCGCCCGGCTTCGCGGGCGGCGCCGTCACCGCACGAACGGCTTCAGGTCCTTCACCGCGTCCGCGGGCAGGATCCGCATTTCCTCATGGTCCAGGTCGATCAGCACATAGCGGTCGTTCCCCATCCCCATCTCCTTCATGTAGGACAGCTGGCGGTGGCCGTGGCGGGTCTCGATCCGCTCCACGAGGTCGTGGTGCTCCTCTTCCGTCATGGCATAGAGCAGGTCCACGCAGGCCGCGTCCACGGAAAGGATGTCCAGGCTCCCGAGGATGCCTACGTTCGGGGTCACGACGGGCGCCGCCGCGAGGCCTTCGCAGTCGCAGGAGACCGACATGTTCCGCATCACATTGATGTAGGCGACGCGCTTCCCGAAGAAGTCCAGCGTGGCCTTCGTGGACTCCGTGATCGTCTCCATCAGGCTCTCTTCCGCGATGGACCACATGCCCTGCCCGGGATAGGTGTGGATCATTTTCTTCCCGATCCGGCCGTCCGCGCACCCGATGCCGATGTTCTTGTTCGAGCCGCCGAACCCGCCCATCGTGTGCCCCTTGAAATGGGTCAGGGCGAGCAGGGCCTCATACCGGGTCATATGGGACCCGTGGGTCATGTGGTCAAACCATTTCCCGCCCCGGACGGGCAGGTCGACGGTGCCTTCTTCATCCATGATGTCCACGGGGCAGAAATCCCACCCGTTCACCTCCAGGGTCTCCCGGTGGAGCGCCGTGGTATAGCGGTCGCCGTCATAATACGTATTCGTCTCCACGATGGCAGCGTCTTTGAGCGACGGTTCCGCCGCCATGAACGCCTTCACCCATGCGCTGGGGATGATGTTGGGGCCGTTTTTCTCGCCGGTGTGCAGCTTTACGGCCACCTTCCCGGAGATCAGGCCGTTGATCTTCCGGTAGACCTTCGACAGCCCCGCCGCCGACAGGTCCCGTGTAAAATAGACGATGGACTCATTGCCCGTACGTTCTTCGTACGGCACATAGCGCCTTCCGTCCGGTACAGCCAGTCTTTGCATGTTCATGCCTCCTTTTCCGCTTTCTTTGCCCTGCTCCTGCCGATCCCGACAAGGATCGACATCAGTACCATGCCGCCAAGGATAAAGCATACCACATTGCGCCAGGTCGTATACTCCTTCCAGACAAAGGGCAATGTATAATCGATCACGAACAGGCCGACGGCGGCGCCTGCGATCGCCGGAATCGTTTTCCGGTTCAGGATTTTACGGATGGGGGTGCCCGGGGCGATGGCCTTCACGAAGCAGACCACGATGCCCGCGAGGACCAGGGCGATCAGGACCCATTTCAGCGCCGCGGCGAGCAGCGGCGACAGCACCGGCTCCCACAGCGCGGCGGCGCCCGCCGCGATCCCGTGCCCGACCGCCCAGAGCGGCAGGAAGAACAGCGCGCGGACGACCAGGGGCAGCCTCAGGAACCAGGCGCGGAGCACGGTCCGCCAGTCTTTCTCTGTCTCCTCTTCCCCTTCTTCGTCCTCTTCGTCCGTGTCTTCCCCGTCCTCCTCGGAGACCATCTGCACGATGGCGGGCCCTTCGGGCTTCAGCGCGGCCTTCTCCTCCAGCAGCGCCTCCGGGGACGAGAACAGGCTGGAAATCACCAGGCTCAGCGACGTGAACGCGGTAAAGACCGCGGCCGCCACGCGCTTCTTCACTTTCCCGGAAGACGCGGTTTTCTCCGCGGCTTTCTCCTCCGCGGCCGCTTCCGGCGCGGGGGCCTCCGCCTCCGCCTGTACCGCCCCGACCGGGACCGGGAGCTCCGGCTCCGGCCGGAGGCCGGCCGTAAACAGGTCCGAAAGCTGCGCGTTTTTCTCTTTTTCCACTGAAGCGTGTTTCTCCATTACGCGTGTCCCCCTTTCCCGGCGCTGTCCGCGCAGTACTGGTACGCCCGCCGGGTCGTCCCGTTCGGCAGGCTGATGATCCCGCAGTAGCGGAACCCGAGTTTCGTGAGCGCTTCCCGCATCACCCGGTTGTCCTGGTGCGTATCGATCCGGATGTTCGCGGTCATGGTCAGCGCGAACGAGACCGCCTGCTTCAGGACGCCCCGCCCGGGCTTCCCGTCCGAGCAGATCCGGTGGATCACGCAGTACGGCTCATCGTTCAGCCATTCGCCCTCTTCGATCCGGAGATATGTGGGATCCGGGCCCGGCATCAGGAAAAACGCGCCATAGACGACCCCGTCTTCCTCCGCCACATAGCCCCCGCACGCGATATCTTCCAGGATCCGGGCTTTCGTAGGGCTGAAATCCCCCCACTGCGTCGGGTTCCCGTGCGCCTTCATGAATGTGCGGGCGCCCTCGTAAAGCGCCAGCAGCCTTTTATAATCCTGGGGTGCCGACCGGCGAATCATTTCTCTGTGCCCCGCTTACATCTGGTGCCGGACCACCGCGTATTCGTCCCCGTTCTGCCAGTAGGGACACCCTTTGTAATCCGCGGACCGAAGCCGCGCAAAATCATCCTCGTCCATATCCGCCTCACAGAACCAGGCTTCTTCGTCTTCATCGTACGCGTAGAACGCGCAGGTATCACATTCCATGTATGTCTCGCTCTTTCTCCGGGAAATGTGCCCGCTCAGTTCTTAAAACTGTGCACGGGCGCGGGAATCCGGCCTTTCCTGGCAATGAATTCGCCGCAGGAAAAGCGGTTGACGGCCATCACGGGCGCGTATCCGAGCAGCCCGCCGAACGAAACGCGGTCCCCGACCTTCTTGCCCGCGGCGGGGATCACGCGCACCGCGGTGGTCTTCTGGTTGATCATCCCGATCGCCATCTCGTCCGCGATGATGCCCGCGATGGAGGACGCTTCCGTGTCCCCGGGGATGGCGATCATGTCAAGCCCCACCGAGCAGACGCACGTCATGGCTTCCAGCTTCTCCAGCGTCAGCGCGCCGCACTCCGCCGCCTCGATCATGCCCCGGTCTTCGCTGACCGGTATGAACGCGCCGCTCAGGCCGCCGACGGAGGAAGACGCCATGATGCCGCCCTTCTTCACCTGGTCGTTCAGCAGGGCGAGCGCGGCCGTCGTGCCGGGCGCCCCGGGCTGCTCCAGGCCCATTTCCTTCAGGATGTCCGCGACGGAGTCCCCGATGGCCGGCGTGGGCGCAAGGGACAGGTCGATGATGCCGAACGGCACGCCGAGCCGCTCCGACGCTTCCTTCGCGACCAGCTGCCCCACGCGCGTAATCTTGAACGCGGTCTTCTTCACCGTCTCGCACAGGTCCTCGAACCCGAGCCCGTGCGCCTGCGTGAGCGCTGCCTTCACGACCCCGGGGCCGCTGACGCCCACGTGGATGACGGTGTCCCCTTCCGTGACGCCGTGGAAGGCGCCCGCCATGAACGGGTTGTCATCCGGCGCGTTGCAGAAGACCACGAGCTTCGCGCACCCGATGGAATCCCGGTCCGCCGTCAGCAGGGCGGTCTCCTTCACGGTTTCGCCCATCAGCCGCACCGCGTCCATGTCGATGCCGGTCCGGGTGGAGCCCACATTGACGGAGCTGCAGACGTATTCCGTGCGCGCCAGCGCTTCCGGGATGGCGCGGATCAGCCGCTCGTCCGCGGGGGTCATCCCCTTCGAGACGATGGCCGAGAACCCGCCCAGGAAATTCACACCCACCTGCTTCGCGGCGCGGTCCAGCGTCTCCGCGACCCGCACGAAATCCTCCGGCGTCTTACACGCGGCGGCGCCGACCAGGGCAATGGGCGTCACGGAGATCCGCTTGTTCACGATCGGGATCCCGTACTCATGGGCAATGGCTTCCCCGACGGACACCAGGCGTGCCGCCTTCTCCGTCACTTTCCGGTAAATCTTCCCGCAGAGGGCATCCGGGTCCGAATCCGCGCAGTCCAGCAGGCTGATGCCCATGGTGATGGTCCGGACGTCCAGGTTCTCCTCCGCGATCATGCGGTTGGTTTCCAGTACCTCGTATGTATTGATCATGGCTCAGATCCTGTGCATCTTCGTGAAAATGTCTTCCAGCTGGCAGTGTACGATCACGCCGATCTCGGCCCCCTCCGCGGAGAGGCCTTCCTGCAGCGCGCTGAAGGAGACCAGGGATTCCGTCAGGTCGATGACCATCATCATGTTGAAATATCCCCCGGTGATCGTCTGGGAGATGTCCAGGATATTGACGTGCTGCGCCGAAAGATAGGTGCAGACGCGGGCAATGATGCCCACGGCGTCCTTCCCGACGACCGTGATAATCGCTTTTTTCATCTTTTTCCCTCATGCCGCGGCCGGTTTTCCCGCCCGCAGCTTTATTTTTCCATCTGTGTGCCGGGCTCCCGGCTTTTTCAGAACGCCCAGGTGCCGTTTTGGAAGACGACGACCTCTTCCCCGTCCGCGCGGGTCCCGGTGATCTTCAGGTCCGCCGTCCCGACCATGAAATCGACATGGTTCATGGACACATTGCCGCCGTGCGCCTTCAGTTCCTCTTCCGTCATCTCCGGGCCGCCTTCGATATTCGTCTCGTAGCACTGTCCCAGCGCGAAATGGCAGGCCGCGTTCTCATCGAACAATGTGTTGTAGAACAGGATGCCCTGCGCGGAAACCGGCGAAGGGTACGGCACCAGCGCGCATTCCCCGAGCCGCCTCGAGCCTTCGTCCGACTCCAGGAGCCGCCTCAGGGTCTCCTTCCCGCGGCGCGCGTCGTAATCCACGACCGCCCCTTCATGGAACACCAGCCGGAAGTCCTCGATCAGGCAGCCCTGCCAGGACAGGGGCATCGACGCCACGAGCGTCCCCTCCGCGACCCGGCAGTCCGGCATGGTGAAGACCTCTTCCGTGGGCATGTTCGCGAAGAAGGGCCCGCCGTCCGCGGGATCCCGGTCCGCGCCGCCCTCAAAGCGGTGGTGTTCCGCGAGGCCGACGGTGAAATCCGTCCCGTTCGCGCTCTCGTACCGCAGCGTTTTGAACTGCCAGGCGGTCATCGCAGCGCAGCGCCCTGCCAGGTTCTCCGCGTGGGCCATCCATTTCCCGTACGCGTCCCCGTCCCCGATCCGGACGGTCTCGAAGATCGCGTCCCACAGGCGCGTCACCGCGACCTGTTCGTTGATCATGGGGTAGACCTTCCGGGCCCAGCCCGTGGTCGGGACGCCCGCGATGGTCCATTTGAAGCCCATGGTGGTCAGCATTTTGTGGTAGACCTTCAGCGGCTCATGCATGGCCCGCATCTCGGCGGCCTGCTTCGCGGGGTCCACGCCCTTGAAAATCTCGGGATCCGCGCCCCTTAAGGAGATGAACACCACGTCCGACTGCGCGTACGTGTTCAGCTTCAGCGCCGTCCACTCCGGGCAGTGCGTGAAGACCTCCATGGGCGCGTAATCCAGGCGCATGCGCGAAAGGTACAGGTCCTGCCACTCCGTATCGACTTCCGACGCGCCGGCTTCATAGGCCTTCCGGGCGACCAGGCGGCCGAATTCATAGCACTCCACCGGGCAGCGCAGGAATACCTTCTGCCCCGGCCGCACGCGGCCGCCCGCCTTCACGATCAGCGCCGCGTACGCATTTTTCTTCTCATCCAATGTCATGGCTGTCCCCCTGTATCACCCTTTCAGCATGCGCTTCAGGTACTGTCCCGTATAACTGTGCGCGACCTGCGCCACTTCTTCCGGCGTGCCCTGCGTCACCACGCGCCCGCCGGCGTCGCCGCCGTCCGGGCCCATGTCGATGATGTAGTCCGCGGACTTGATGACGTCCAGGTTATGTTCGATCACCACGACCGTATTGCCCCCGTCCGTCAGCCGCTGCAGGATCTCGATCAGCTTCTGCACGTCCGCGAAATGGAGCCCCGTCGTGGGCTCGTCCATGACGTAAAGCGTGCGGCCGGTGGAGCGCCTCGAGAGCTCCGTCGCGAGCTTGATCCGCTGCGCTTCGCCGCCGGAGAGCTCCGTGCTCGGCTGGCCCAGCCGGATGTAGGACAGCCCGACGTCGTAAAGGGTCTGTATCTTCGACCGGATGGACGGCAGGGGCTCGAAGAACGCGAGCGCCTCCTCCACGGTCATATTCAGTACATCGTAAATGTTCTTCCCCCGGTACAGGACTTCCAGCGTCTCCCGGTTGTAGCGTTTCCCGCCGCAGACTTCGCACGGGACGTACACGTCCGGCAGGAAATGCATCTGGATCTTGATGATGCCGTCCCCGGCGCACGCTTCGCAGCGCCCGCCCTTCACATTGAAGCTGAAACGGCCCTTTTTATAGCCCCGCGCCCGCGCTTCCACGGTCTCCGCGAACAGGTCGCGGATCATGTCGAACACGCCGGTATAGGTGGCGGGGTTCGACCGCGGGGTCCGCCCGATGGGGCTCTGGTCGATCGCGATCACCTTGTCGAGCTGCCGGGCGCCCTCGATGGACCGGTGGCGGCCCGGGATGGTGCGCGCGCGGTTCAGCGTCTTCAGCAGGCTCTTCGTCAGGATTTCGTCCACCAGGGAGGATTTCCCGGAACCGGACACGCCGGTGACGCAGGTAAAGACCCCGAGCGGGAAGGTGACGTCGATGTCCTTCAGGTTGTTTTCCGCCGCGCCGAGCACCGTCACCGCGCCCGTGGGTTTCCTGCGGCTCTCCGGGACCGGGATCCGGCGCGCGCCGGACAGGTACTGCCCGGTGACGGATTCCCGGCAGGCGATCACGTCCGCCACCGTCCCCGCGGCCACGATCCGGCCGCCGTGTTCGCCGGCGCCGGGCCCGATGTCCACCAGGAAGTCCGCCTCGCGCATGGTGTCTTCGTCGTGCTCCACGACGATCACGCTGTTCCCAAGGTCCCGCAGGTGCTTCAGGGTGGCGAGGAGTTTGTCATTGTCCTTCTGGTGCAGCCCGATGCTCGGCTCGTCCAGGATGTACGCGACGCCCACGAGGCCGGACCCGATCTGGGTGGCCAGCCGGATGCGCTGGGCCTCCCCGCCGGACAATGTGCCCGTGGCCCGGGTCAGCGCCAGGTAATCCAGCCCCACGTCCGTGAGAAATGAGAGCCGCGCCCGCACTTCCTTCACGATCTCTTCGCTGATCCGCTGCTGCATCCCGGAAAGCTGCCAGGCGTCGATCGCGGCCAGCACCCCGCGGACCGGCTGGTCCGTCAGGTCATAGATATTCTGTCCCCCCACCGTCACCATCAGGGAGGATTTCTTCAGCCGCTTCCCGCCGCACGACGCGCAGGGGAAGATCCGCATGTAGGACTCGTATTCCGCCTTCATGGAATCCGAGAACGTCTCGCGGTACCGCTGCTCCATATTCTTGATCAGGCCTTCGAAGCGGATGTCGTAGACGCCCTCGCCCCGCTGGCTCTTATAACGGACCTGTACATTTTCCGGCGTCCCGTGGATGAGGAGCGTCCGGACGGACTCCGGATAATCCCGGAAAGGCGTATCCAGATCGAACCCGAAATGCGCCGCGAGCGCCGTCAGGATCGCGTTCGTGAAGCTGCCCTTCTGGTTGCAGGACTGCCAGCCGCTGACCGCGATGGCGCCTTCGTTGATGGACAGCGACGGGTCCGGGATCATCAGGTCTTCGTCGAATTCCATCCGGTAGCCCAGGCCCGCGCACTCGGGGCACGCGCCGAACGGGTTGTTGAAGGAGAAGCTCCGGGGTTCGATCTCCCCGATGGAGATCTCGCAGTCGGGACACGCGTAATTCTCCGAGAACAGGATCTCGCGGGACTCCTCCGGCAGATCCGCCACCGCGAGGCCGCCCGAGAGTTCGAGGACGTTCTCGAGGGAGCCCGCGAGCCGGGATTCGATCCCCGGCCTTATGGAGAGACGGTCGACGACGATCTCGACCGTGTGCTTGACGTTCTTGTCCAGCGCGATCTCTTCGGAAAGCTCGTACAGGTTCCCGTCCACCCGCGCGCGGACGTACCCGCTCTTCTTCGCCTGCTCCAGGACCTTCTCGTGGCGGCCTTTCTTGCCGCGCACCACGGGCGCCATCAGCTGGACGCGGGTCCGCTCCGGGAGCCGCATCAGCGCATCGACCATCTGGTCCACGGTCTGCTTCTTAATCTCGCGGCCGCAGTTCGGGCAATGCGGGACGCCGATCCGGGCGTACAGGAGCCTTAAGTAGTCGTAGATCTCCGTCACCGTCCCCACGGTGGACCGGGGGTTCCGGTTCGTGGATTTCTGGTCGATGGAGATGGCGGGCGGCAGCCCTTCGATCTGCTGGACCGCGGGCTTCTCCATCTGCCCCAGGAACTGGCGGGCATAGGAGGACAGGGATTCCATGTAGCGCCGCTGCCCCTCCGCGTAGATCGTGTCGAAGGCGAGCGAGGACTTCCCGGAGCCGGACAGGCCGGTCAGCACCACGAGCTTATCCCGCGGTATGTCGATGTCGATGTTTTTTAAATTGTGTTCCCGCGCACCGCGGATCCTGATAAAATGGTCTGCCATATCGTTTCGGGCCCGCGCGGCCCGGTTCAGTCGTTCAGGTAGGAGGAAAGCTCCTTCATCTTCTCGCGGAGTTCGATGGCGGATTCGAAATCCAGCTCCGCCGCGGCCTTCCGCATCTGTTTCTCAATGTCGGCGAGGAGCTTCTTCAGCTCTTCGCGGTTCATGGACTCCGGATCCTTCTTCAGCTTCGTGCTGCTCTTCTCCGCCTGTCTGGAAATGCTGATCAGGTCGCGCACCGCCTTCCGGATGGTCGTGGGCGTGATGCCGTGGGCGCGGTTGTACGCCTCCTGGATCCCCCGCCTGCGGTCGGTCTCTTCGATGGCCCGCTTCATGGAATCCGTCATGACGTCCGCGTACATGATGACGCGCCCGTCCGCGTTCCGGGCCGCGCGGCCCACGGTCTGGATCAGCGACGTCTCGGAACGGAGGAAGCCCTCCTTGTCCGCGTCCAGGATCGCCACCAGGGCGATCTCCGGGATGTCCAGGCCTTCGCGGAGCAGGTTGATGCCCACGAGGACGTCGAACACATTGAGCCGCATGTCGCGGATGATCTCCTGGCGTTCCAGGGTCTCCACGTCCGAATGCAGGTACCGCACCCGGACGCCCGCTTCATGCAGGTAATCCGTCAGGTCTTCCGCCATTTTCTTGGTGAGCGCGGTGACCAGGACCTTATGCCCGGCTTTCACGGTCCCGCGGATCTCCGCCAGGAGGTCGTCGATCTGCCCCTCCGAAGGGCGCACCGTGATCACGGGGTCCAGAAGGCCCGTGGGGCGGATCACCTGTTCCGCCCGGAGCAGCTCATGGGCCGCTTCGTAAGGCCCGGGGGTGGCGGACACGAACAGCAGCTGGTCGATCTTCCCCTCGAACTCTTCGAAGCACAGCGGGCGGTTGTCCATGGCGGACGGCAGGCGGAACCCGTAGTCCACCAGCGTCTGCTTCCGCTGAAGGTTCCCGCGGTACATGCCGTACAGCTGCGGGATGGTCATGTGGCTCTCGTCCACGATGATCAGGAAATCTTCCGGGAAATAGTCGATCAGGGTGGAGGGCGGCGCGCCTGCCGGGAGCCCCGTCAGGTAGCGCGTATAATTCTCGATGCCGGAGCAGAACCCGGTCTCCCGCAGCATCTCGATGTCGAAGGCCGTGCGCTCGCGGATCCGCTGGGCTTCCACCAGCCGGTCCTCCCGCCGGAGCTCCGCCTCGCGTTCCGCGAGGTCCTTCTCGATCTCGAACGTCGCCTTCATCAGCTTCTCATGCGCCACGACGTAGTTCGACGTGGGGAAGAAGGCGGCGTGCTCCAGCTCCGCGCGCACATTGCCCGTCAGGGGGTCGAAGCTCCGGATCCGGTCGATCTCGTCCCCGAAGAACTCCACGCGGACCGCCTCTTCGCTGTTCTCCGCCGGGAAGATCTCCAGGACGTCCCCGCGCACGCGGAACGTGCCGCGCCTGAACTCCATCTGCGCCCGCTCGTACTGGTTATGGACCAGTTCGTGGATGACCTCGTCCCGGTCTTTCTGCATGCCCGGGCGGAGGGACACCACCATGTTCCTGTAGTCGACCGGGCTCCCGAGCCCGTAAATGCACGACACGGACGCCACGATGATCACGTCCCGCCGTTCGCAAAGCGACATGGTGGCGGACAGGCGGAGCTTGTCGATCTCTTCGTTGACGGACGAGTCCTTCTCGATATACGTATCCGTCGAAGGCACATACGCCTCCGGCTGGTAATAATCGTAATAAGACACAAAATACTCCACGGCGTTCTCCGGAAAGAATTCCTTCATCTCGCTGTAGAGCTGGCCGGCAAGTGTTTTGTTGTGGGAAATGATCAGTGTGGGCTTGTTCAGCGCCTGAATGACGTTCGCCATGGTGAACGTCTTCCCGGACCCCGTGACGCCGAGCAGCGTTTCGAACTGGTTCCCGGCGCGGAAGCCTTCCGTCAGCGCGCGGATGGCTTCCGGCTGGTCGCCCATCGGCGCGTACGGCGCGTGCAGTTTGAATTCGGACATAGGAAGACCCCCGGCTGCCCCTTTCGTACGTAAGTCCCTTTATGTACGGGGCGGGAATCCGTTCCGCCCCGGATCCTGTCCGGAAGCTGTCCCTGTCCCGCCCCGTGCGATATTTCTGCTCTTACTGCTTCAGGATCCGGATGGCCTCCTGGAGCTGTTCGTCTTCCGCGGTCTCCGGGTCCTCCCGCACCTCCCGGTCCGGCGTGATGCCGATGCCGTGGATGCAGACCCCGTTCGGGGTATAGTATCTGGAAACCGTGATCTTCAGGGCGCTCCCGTCCTCAAGGTCGAAAATGCTCTGTACAATGCCTTTCCCGAAGGTGGTGGTGCCGACGATCGTCGCCTGCCCGTAATCCTGCAGGCAGCCGGAGAAGATCTCCGACGCCGAAGCGGTGTTCCCGTTCACGAGCACCACACAGGGGACGTCCAGCGCGCTGCCCACCCTGGAGCGGTAGTCCCTGCGGTAGCCGTCGCTGTCGACGGTGTAGGTCACGATGCCCGCGGGCAGCAGGTAATCCAGGATGTTCACCACGGAAGACAGCAGCCCGCCGCCGTTGTCCCGGATGTCCACGATAAGCCCGGTCATGCCCTGTTTCTTCAGGTTCTGGTACGCGGTCATGAACTGGCTCAGCGTCGGCTCGGAGAAGCTGTCCATCCAGATGTACCCGATATGGCTCTCCAGCATCTCATAGCCCGCGGATTCGATCTCCACGACCTTCCGCGTCACGGTGAGGTCCAGGTATTCCCGCGTGGAGGGCCGGTATACGGTGATCAGGACGGTCGTGCCCTCCTGCCCCTTGATGCGCGACACGACGAGGTTCAGATCGACGCCCGTCACCTCTTCCCCTTCAATCGCGTAAATGATGTCGTCTTTCCGGATGCCCGCCGCATACCCCGGCGCGTTCTCATACGGCTTCACCACCGTGATGACGCCGTCCGTATCCTGCTGCACGACCACGCCGATGCCGCTGTAGCTGCCCTCCGTGGTCTGCATCAGCGCGCTGTACTCTTCCGGCGTATAATAGACCGTATAGGGGTCCCCGAGCGCGTCGACGTACCCTTTCAGCACGCCGGTATCGAAGTCCACGTCCTCCCGGTCAAACAGGTAATACTCGTCAATGAGCTGCTGGATCCGCGAAAACTTCTCCGATACCCCGTCCGAAACGACGTCCGTGGGATACTGCGGTTCGTATTCCGGCATCTTGACCAGCACCGAAATGAACAGGACCAGCGTGCAGAACGCCGTAAACATCAGGATGCCCGCGAGGATCGCAAGGACTACGGCGCCGGCCTTGGACAAACCCCTCTTTTCATTCGTCTCCATGGCCTGTCCGCTCACTCCTGGCTTTCCATATAGCGCATGTACTGCACGACCATCAGGGCGATCTTGAACGTAATCGCGTCGTCAAACACCCGGAGGTCGAGCCCGGTATTCTTCTGCAGCTTATCGAGACGGTACACCAGCGTGTTCCTGTGGATGAACAGCTGCCTGGACGTCTCCGAAACATTGAGGTTGTTCTCGAAGAACTGGTTGATGGTCGTCAGCGTCTCTTCGTCGAAGTCTTCCGGCGACTGCTCCTTGAAGATCTCCTCGATGAACATCTTGCACATGGGGAGCGGCAGCTGGTAAATGAGCCGCCCGATGCCCAGGCTCGCGTACGCCAGGACACGCTCGTCCGCGTTGAAGATGGCGCCGACCGCGAGCGCGAGCCGCGCTTCCTTGTAGGACGCGGAGACTTTGCGGATCTCGTCGACCACATTCCCGTAGGCCACCCGGATCCGTCCGGCGACGACCGCCTGCGCCGCTTCCGCGATCTCTTCCGCGAACGCGCGGAGTTCCGCGGCTTCTTCATTGCCCCGCAGTTCCTTCACGAGGACAATGTCGTTCTCATCCACGGCGGTCACGAAATCCCGCGGCTCCGCGCCGAACTTCTTCTTCAGGAGCTCCAGCACAGCCACGTTCCCGCTCTCCGGCGTCTCCACGATGAAGGCGATCCTGTAGGCGCGGGTATCGATCCGGATCTGCTTCGCGCGGTTATAGATGTCCACGATCAGCAGGTTGTCCAGCAGCAGGTTCTTGATGAAACTGTCCTTATCGAAACGGTCCTGGTACGCCGTCAGGAGGAATTCCAGCTCCGTCACCGTGAACCGGCCCGTCAGCATGGCGTGGTCCCCTTCCGGGACCTCCACAATGTACGTGAACTGGCCTTCGCAGCAGACGCTGAAATACAGGAAGCCGCCGATCGAGATGCCTTCCCCGCCCTCTTTCAGCGCTTCCGTCAGCTCCCGGACTTTATTGTAGTAGCGGATCCCGTCCTGTCCGACCATCGTGCCGTCCGTCATATACACTTTCACATCCAGCCCGGAGATGGCCCGGCTTTTTTCGATTACTTCAAGTATATACTGGTCAGAAACCATAACATCCTCCTCAGACTTGGATTTTTGCAAAAAGTCTGCCTTATTTTACAACATTTTGCACAAAAAGAAAAGAGGGAAAACGAAAAAAGTCGTTTTCCCCCTTCGAAAACCGCGTTTCAGGGCGGTTTCCGTCAGTAAATCGTGCTGTAGAGCCGCTGGATCGTGGCCGCAAAGTCCGGAAGGATCCAGTAGCCGTTGTAGTAGGTGTAAAGGCCGTCATACGGCACGCGCTGCTCGACGAACGTGAAATTGATCAGGTCCGGAAGGTTCCTTAAGAGTTCCATCAGGACACCCTGGTCGATGTTGTGGTTCACGTACGGAAGGATGGTTTCCGCCGATTTCATCAGGTCGCCGATGCCCGCGGAACGCATCTTGTAGATGATCGCGTTGATGATGTTCCGCTGATGCTGCGTCCGGTTGAAGTCATATCCGCCGGACCAGCGGTCCCTGGCGTACTTCAGCGCCAGCTTGCCGTTCATGTGGATGACCTTACTCTCTTCGATCTCCAGCCCGAGGAACTCCGCTTCCGCGGGGTTCACCGCGATGTCGACGCCGCCCAGGACGTCGATGATCTCCTCCATGCCGTCGAAATCCACCCACGCGTAGTTGTTGATGTAGATACCGAAATTCTGGTGCATGGTGGCGAGGAGGAGCGGTCCGCCGCCGATGGGGAAGGCGGAATTCAGCTGGCGCACCCCGTAACCGGGCACCTGGACCACGATGTCACGCATGAAGGACGTCATGACGATCTTCCGCTGGTAATAGTTGATCGACAGCAGGATCATGGAGTCCGAATTCCCGTTCCAGGTAGAATCCCGGCGGTCCGCGCCGATCAGCATGATGTTATAGACCTGGTTGGAATAGATAACGGTCTGCTGGGCCGGTTTTGTGGGCGCGGGCTGCTGCCACTCCTGGGTGGGCGGGGCCTGCGTCGGCCGCCACGTGCCTTCGGGCTGCGTCGGCTGGGTCGGCGCCGGGGGCTGGTACGGCGGATTCGTCGGGTTCTGCGGCGGGTTCGTCGGGGGCTGGTACGGCGGGTCCGTCGGGTTCTGCGGCGGATCCGTCGGGTACGGGGGCTCCGTGATCTCCCCGGACGGCACTTCCGTCGGGGCGGTCGTCAGGTCCGGCCACGTCATATCGCTCCAGCCGGGACCTAAGATGTCCGGCGGGAACGTATCCTGCAGTTCCGGGGGAAGCGTAAAATCCTGCCCGTTCTGGCTCGGGACCACATACGGGTCCAGGATGATGGTCGGCGCGTCGTCCGGACGGAAGCCGATCCCCTGCTCGATCTCACGCCCGAGCGATTCCGCGATGTCCGAAGGGATCTCCTCCAGGGACAGTTCCGCGACGTTGACGTGCGTAATGTCCTCGGGGTTCTCCCGGTTTGAAAGATTATAATACCGGTCAAAATAGATCTTGACCACGAGGAGCGCGCCGCCGACCAGGACGACGACCGTCAGGAGCAGGCCCAGAAGGATCCGTATGCCGAGCGGCACCCGGTGCTTCTTCACGGGCTTCTCCTCCTGCTCTTCTTCCGTTCCGAATTCCGTATTATACTCGTCCATGTCACTCCTTACTGATCCGGTCTAAATGCCAGATCTCATCCACGTATTCCTGGATGGTCCGGTCTGACGAGAATTTCCCGCAGTTCGCGGTCTGCAGGAGCGCCATCCGTGCCCATTTCAGGGAATCCTTATAGGCTTCGTTGGCACGCATGTGGGCTTCGTGGTAGGAAGGCAGGTCCATGAGGATGAAGTAGGGATCCGGACGGCCGCCGCCGTAGGACACGAGCAGGCTGTCGTAAAGCTCCCTGAACTGTCCGGGGTCTTCCGGGGAATAGGTGCCGTTGATCAGCTGCATCAGCACGTCCCGGATCTCGTCGTTCGACGCGAAAATATCGCCCGGGAAATAGTTGCAGTCCCGCTCGTACCGGATGACCTCATCCGAGGAAAGGCCGAAGATGAACGCGTTCTCTTCGCCCACTTCCTCCACGATCTCCACGTTCGCGCCGTCCATGGTGCCCAGCGTCGGCGCGCCGTTCAGCATGAACTTCATGTTGCTGGTGCCGGAAGCTTCCCGGGACGCGGTCGAGATCTGCTCGGAGATGTCCGCGGCCGCGAAGATGATCTCCGCGTTGGAGACCTTGTAATCCTCGATGAAGACCACTTTGATCTTTCCCTGGATCGACGCGTCCTTATTGATCACATCCGCCACGGAATTGATGAGCTTGATGGTCTGCTTCGCCCGCGCGTACCCGGCTGCCGCCTTCGCGCCGAAGATGAACGTATGGGGATAATACGCATCCAGGAATTCCGGATCCTGTTTCATCCGGTTGTACAGCATCATGATGTGCAGGATGTTCATCAGCTGCCGCTTGTACTCATGCAGCCGCTTCACCTGGACGTCGAAGATGGAGTCCGGATCCACCGTGATCCGGTTGTGTTCCTCAATGTACCGGGCCAGGCGCACCTTATTCCGGCGCTTGATCGCCATGAATTCCTTCAGGGCTTTCGGATCGTCCGCGTACCGTTCCAGTTCCTTCATCCGGGACAGGTCCGTAATCCAGCCCTTCCCGATCTTCTTCGAGACCCAGTCGGCCAGGAGCGGGTTCCCGTGCAGCAGGAACCGGCGCTGCGTGATGCCGTTCGTCTTATTGGAAAATTTCTCCGGCCACATTTCATAGAAGTCGCGGAGTTCGCGCTCTTCCAGGATCTTCGTGTGCAGGGCCGCGACGCCGTTCACGGAGTAGGAACCCACGATCGCGAGATAGGCCATGCGCACCTTATAGTCGTGCAGGATCTCCATCCGGGACACGCGCTGGAAATCCCCGGGGAACGCCTTATAGATGTCCAGGATAAACCGGCGGTTGATCTCCTCGATGATGGAGTACACGCGCGGGAGCAGGGAGCGGAACAGGTCGATGGGCCACTTCTCCAGCGCTTCCGACATGATGGTGTGGTTCGTATACGCGCAGCATTTCGTCACGACCGCCCACGCGTCGTCCCATTCGTACTGCTCCTCATCCATCAGGAGGCGCATCAGTTCGGCGACCGTCATGGAGGGGTGCGTGTCGTTCATCTGGAAGACGACCTTCTTCTCGAAGCCCTTCAGGGAATCGCCGTGGCTCTCCTTATACTTCCGGATGGCGGTCTGCAGCGTGGCGGAGATGAAGAAATACTGCTGCTTCAGGCGCAGTTCCTTCCCCGCGTAATGGTTGTCGTTCGGGTACAGGACCTCGACGATGGTCTTCGCGAGGTTCTCCTGCTCCACCGCCTTCAGGTAGTCGCCCCGGTCGAAGGAGTCCAGGTTGAAGGTATTGATGGGCTCGGCGTCCCAGATCCTGAGGGTATTCACCACGTCCCCGCCGTATCCGACGATGGGCAGGTCATACGGCACCGCGAGCACCGACCGGTAATCCGCAAGGCCGAAATGCTCCCGGCCCTTCTCATCCACGCGCATGGTCACGTGGCCGCCGAACTTCACTTCGCAGGCGTATTCCGGGCGGCGGATCTCGAACGGGTTCCCGTGGCGGAGCCAGTTGTCCGGCACTTCCACCTGGTAGCCGTTCCGGATGCGCTGGGCGAACATGCCGTATTTGTAACGGATGCCGCAGCCGTAGGCGCCGTAGCCGAGGGTGGCCAGGGAATCCAGGAAACACGCGGCCAGACGGCCGAGGCCGCCGTTCCCGAGCGCGGGATCCGCTTCCTGGTCCTCGATGGCGTTCAGGTCGAACCCGAGGTCCTGCAGGGCTTCGCGGAACACGTCGTCCGCGCAGATGTTGATCATCATATTGCCCAGGGCGCGTCCCATCAGGAACTCCATGGACATGTAATAAAGAATCTTCGTGTCCTGTTTCTCGTAAGCCTTGTGGGTGTCGATCCAGGCATCGATGATCTCATCCTTCACCACCATGGCGACGGCCTGGAACATCTGCTGCGGGGAGACCTCATCCACGCGCTTGCGGAACAGGGTTTTTACAATCTCGCTGATCTTGGACTTGATGACTTCTTTCGTATAGGATATCTTCATAGGACCTCTCAATTCTTGACGGTCAGGCCGATCACGCAGCTCTCGCCGTTAATGCTCCATTCCTTCAGGAAGCCTTCCTTCCCCGGACGGACGGAGTCCCCGAGCGTATCCGCCATAATCGCCTTCGCGTACGTCTCAAAAATGCCTTCCAGGACCGGGCTCGCCGCGTAGGTAATGGCGATGTGGTCCGTCACCTGGAAATCCGCTTCCTTCCGCATGGTCTGGATCTTGGAAATGATCTCGCGCACGAACCCTTCGTCCACCAGTTCGCGGGTCAGGTTCGTATCCAGCACGATGGTCACGTCCCCTTCGTTCTGGGAGACAAACCCGGTCTTCTGGGTCATCTCGATCAGGAGGTCTTCCTCCGCCAGTGTGACGGTTTCCCCGTCGATATCGAACGTAAGGGCGCCTTCCTCCTTCAGCGTATCCATGGCGGAATTCCCCTCCAGGTCATTCAGGAGCATGCGGATCCGGCCGAGCAGCTTCCCGTATTTCGGCCCGACGGTCCGGAGCTGCGGCTTGAAGCTGTAGCTCGTAAACGCGCGCACGTCCTCCGTAAAGATGACTTCGCGGAGGTTCAGCTCGTCTTCCACGATGGAGACCGCCTCGTCCTCCAGCCGGAAGTCCGCCTTCACGAACATCTTCTGGAGCGGCTGGCGGTTCTTGATGTTCGCGGCGTTCCGCGCCGCGCGGCCCATCACGACCAGCTTCAGCACGCGGTCCATGGACGCTTCCAGTTCCGGGTCGATCATGGAGGGATCCGCCTCCGGGAAGGAAGTCAGATGGATGCTCTCCGGCGCGGACGGGTCCACGGAGCGGACGATATTCTGGTAAATGGCCTCCGTCATGAACGGGACCATGGGCGCGGACAGCTTGCTGACCGTAACCAGGCATTCGTAGAGCGTCATATAGGCGTTCACCTTATCCTGCTCCATGCCCTTCGCCCAGTAGCGGTCGCGGCACCGGCGGACGTACCAGTTGCTCAGGTCGTCCACGAACGACGCGAGCGCCCGGGCGGCCTCGGTGATCCGGTAGTTCTCCAGGTCCGAATCCACACGGAGGACCAGGGAGTTCAGGCGGGAAAGGATCCAGCGGTCCATGGTGCTAAGGCCTTCCGGCTTCCAGACCCCGTCCTCCAGGTAATCCATGGGATTGAACCGGTCGATCTCCGCGTAAAGCGTGTAGAAGGCGTAGGTGTTCCAGAGCGTGCCCATGAACTTCGACCGGCCTTCCAGCACGGCGGTTTTATTAAAGCGGTTCGGGAGCCATGGTGCGGAATTCGAGTAGAAATACCACCGGATGGCGTCCGCGGACAATGTATCCAGCGCCTCGAACGGGTCCACCGCGTTCCCCTTCGACTTGCTCATCTTCTGCCCGTTCTCGTCCTGCACCAGGCCGAGCACGATGACATTTTCATACGGGGAGCGGTTGAACAGGATCGTGCTGATGGCCATCAGCGAATGGAACCAGCCCCGCGTCTGGTCCACCGCTTCGGAGATGAACTGGGCCGGGAACTGCTTCTCAAACAGCTCTTTGTTC
The DNA here is from genome assembly GCA_017959345.1 of Lachnospiraceae bacterium. Classification (GTDB taxonomy): domain Bacteria; phylum Bacillota; class Clostridia; order Lachnospirales; family Lachnospiraceae; genus UBA1267. Next base: position 20,899 of record JAGDAW010000203.1, read on the forward strand.
TCAAACGGGTAATGGTACTGGGCGAACGGCATGGCGCCGGAATCGAACCAGCAGTCGATGACTTCCGGCACGCGGTTCATGGTGCCGCCGCATTCCGGGCACTTCAGGGTGATCCCGTCGATGTAGGGACGGTGCAGCTCCACCGTCAGCGCGTCCGGGTTCCCGCTCTTCTCAAACATCTCCCGGCGGCTGCCGATGCATTCGCGGTGGCCGCAGGCGCACTCCCAGATATTCAGCGGCGTGCCCCAGTAGCGGTTCCTCGAGATGGCCCAGTCCTGGATGTTCTCCAGCCAGTTCCCGAAACGGCCCTTCCCGATGGATTCCGGGATCCAGTTCACCGTGTTGTTGTTCCGGATCAGGTCGTCCCGGACCGCGGTCTCCCGGATGTACCAGGATTCCCTTGCATAGTAAATGAGCGGGGTGTCGCACCTCCAGCAGTGGGGATACTCATGCTCGAACTTCGGCGCGTCGAACAGCAGCCCGCGGGCGCTGAGGTCCTTCAGGATCTCCGGATCCGCGGTCTTCACGAAGAGGCCGGCGAACGGCGTCTCTTCCGTCATCTCGCCCTTCCCGATCACGAGCTGCACGAACGGCAGTCCGTACCGCCTGCCCACGTTCGCGTCGTCCTCACCGAACGCCGGTGCAATGTGGACGATGCCCGTGCCGTCCGACATCGTAACGTAGCGGTCGGCGGTGACGTAGAACCCTTCCTTCTGCTGGCGGTCCGCGACGGCTTTCGCGCACGCGAACAGCGGCTCGTAGGCTTTATGCTCAAGCGCAAGGCCCGTAAAGCGGGCTTCCACCGTATAGGCGGGCTCCCCGTCCTTCGCGAGCTTCGACAGGACGGAATCCAGCAGGGCTTCCGCCATGTAATAGGTATATCCGTCCGCGGCCTTCACCCGGCAGTACGTCTCGTCCGGGTTCACGCAGAGCGCCACGTTCGAAGGCAGCGTCCACGGGGTCGTGGTCCACGCCAGGAAATACGCGTCCTCGTCCTTCACTTTGAACCGGACCACGGCGGACCGTTCCTTCACGGTCTTATAGCCCTGGGCCACTTCCGCGGTGGACAGCGGGGTGCCGCAGCGCGGGCAGTAAGGCACGATCTTGAAGCCCTTATAAAGAAGGTCTTTCTTCCAGATCTCCTTCAGCGCCCACCACTCGGACTCGATATAATCATCGTAATAGGTCACATACGGGTTCTCCATGTCCGCCCAGAAGCCGACCTTGCCGGAGAAATCCTCCCACATGCCCTTATATTTCCAGACGGATTCCTTGCACTGCCGGATAAACGGCTCGATCCCGTACTTCTCGATCTGGTCCTTCCCGTTCAGGCCGAGGGACTTCTCCACTTCCAGTTCGACCGGGAGGCCATGGGTATCCCACCCCGCCTTCCGGGGCACCTTATAGCCCTTCATGGTGCGGTAGCGGGGGATCATATCCTTGATGGTCCGGGTCAGCACGTGCCCGATGTGGGGCTTCCCGTTCGCCGTCGGCGGACCGTCGTAAAACATATAGGTAGGCGCGCCTTCACGGATCTCTTCGCTCTTCTCGAAAATGCGGTGCTCGTTCCAGAACGCTTCCACCTCATGTTCACGCGCCACAAAATTCTGGTCTGTCGGAACTTTTTTATACATTAAGGCTCCTTTCATACAGCAGCCGGCCATCCTGTTTCACCAGGACCGCCCGGCCCCGCCTCATGTCTTCCTCTGTTCGCGCGGTGCTTTCCCGCGCATCCGATGCCGTATAAACAACATCAGAAGGCGTGTTCCTCCTCAGGACACGCCTTCAGCACGCAATATCCAGTGTTTACTCGGCAGCTGCGGTAGATCCCGCGTCCGTCCCGGCTTCGGTGCCGGCTTCCGTGGACGCATCCGCAGGCGCCGTGGACGGCGCGGTCGTGGGTGCCGCGGTCGTAGGCGCAGAGGTCGAAGGCGGGATCGTGGGCGCGGCCGGGGTGCCGGTCAGCGGGTCCGAACTGTACACCACGGTCCCGATGGTCGTGGTATAGACGTCGAACTTCCTGTACGCGCCGGAAGTCAGCTCCGTATACTTCTCCTTGAAGATCTGCGCACGGCGGCTCAGGTACAGGGAATCGATGGAACTGGCCTTCGAATCCTGGTCGTCATCATCTTCCATATACAGGATATAAGCGGTCTTCACGCCGTTCGCGTCATCCTGGATAAAGGACAGGGTATCGCCCTTGGACATGCCCCACGCCTTCTCATAATACGGATAGGTGCTGTCCTGGGAGGTGGCCTTCGTCACGACTCTGGAGCTGATATTCGCGGCGGTGACCGTCATATCGTCCTTGAATTCTTCCGTGACTTCGGACGGGGTCTTCCCTTCCTTGATCAGCGCTTCCGCCTTCTTCATGGCGGCATCCAGGTTCGCCTGCTGTTCTTCGTCGGTAAACTTCTCTTCTTCAGGTGCTTCCGTGGGCGCAACGCTCTCTGTCGGCGCGGCGCTCTCTTCAGGCGCGGCGCTCTCCGTGGGGGCGGCGCTCTCTTCAGGCGCGGCACTCTCCGTAGGCGCGGCGCTCTCCGCAGGGGTATCCTCCCCTTCGTCCTCGTCTTCATCCGGGGCCGGCTTCACGGTCAGGGCCTGGATATAGACGCCGTAGAAACGCTTGCCGCGCACTTCCTCATCCGTGTAGTCCGTGGCATAGCCTTCCGTCATGATGCCGTAATATTTATTCGCAAGGGCATTCTCCGTGATGAAACGGCGCACCGTATCCGCGGACGCGCCGGATTTCCGGATCATGTTCCCGTAAGACTTCGTGAACGACGTGTAGGCGGCGTCTACGGAAGCCTGCTCTTCTTCCGTCAGCGTCACGCCCGCCTTCTTCGCTTCCTTCGACAGGACCTTAACCTGGTAAAGCTGCGAGATGGCGCGGGTCAGGTTGTATTCCCAGTACGTGGTGCCGGAATTCTGGCTCACTTCCGCGTCCCAGAACGCCTTCGCATCCGAGTACAGGTACTGGATATAGATGGAGTACGCGTCTTCCATCTCCAGCTGGCTCTGGTAGATATAAAGCTTAACTTCGTCCATATAGATGTCTTCATCCTTCATACGGACGACGATTTCCTCACTCCTGTTCAGCCCGCAGCCCGAAAACGCGGACACCAGCATCACGGCCGCGACCAGGGCGGCGGCGATCTTCATCACATGCTTCTTCATAAACTCCTCCTTCAGGAAGGCCTCCGGGCCCCCCGTCATTGTGCACTAACCACCGTATATTACCACAAGACAGTTAAATAAGCAACTCTTTTATTCGGTCCAGCAGAAGATTTAAGGTTTCCGTCACATCCGCCTTCCCGATCTTCCGCGGATCCCGTTCGCGCCAGTTCAGGCCGGGCTCCGGCCCGCCCAGGAAACGCATGGCGCCGCCCATCTCCGTAATCAGGGCGGGGATATTCCCGGAACGCACCTTCGCGGCGGGATGGAACCGGAACGTCAGGTCCGCGGCGTTCCCCTTCACGGAGGTCATATACAGGGCGTGCGCCTTCTCGCGGATCAGCGCCGCCATCATCAGGTTCGAAACCGCTTCCGGCACGTCCCCGTACCGGTCTTCCAGCTCCTCGCACAGGTTCTCCCGGTCCTCTTCGCTGCCGATCAGGGAAATCTTCTTGTAGACCTCCAGCTTCAGGCTCTCGTTCGGGATGTAGGAGGACGGGATGTACGCGTCGCTCCGGATGTCGAGGACGGTATCGAACGTCTCCTCTTCCTGCGTCTCCTGCCCCTTCTTCCGGCGGACCGCCTCTTCCAGCATCTTGCAGTAGAGCTCGTACCCCACGAGCGCCATGTGGCCGGACTGGGCGTTCCCGAGCACCGTCCCGGCCCCGCGGATCTCCAGGTCCTGCATGGCAATGCGGATGCCGGACCCGAGTTCCGTGAACTGGCGGATCGCTTCCAGCCGTTTCTCCGCCTCCTCGTTCAGCACCCGGTTCTTCCGGTACATGATAAATGCGTACGCCTGCCGGGCGGACCGCCCCACCCTTCCGCGCAGCTGGTACAGCTGGGAAAGGCCGTAGCGCTCCCCGTCCTGGATGATGATCGTATTGACGTTCGGGATGTCGAGCCCCGTCTCGATGATGGTGGTGGACACCAGCACGTCGACCGAGCCTTCGATGAAGGCGAGCATGGTGCGCTCCAGCTCCCGCTCGGTCATTTTCCCGTGGGCGAAGGCGACCGACGCGTCCGGGACGAGGGCCTGCACCTTCGCCGCCACGTCGCGGATGTCCTGCACGCGGTTATAGACGTAATACACCTGGCCGCCCCGCGCGAGTTCGCGGCTGATGGCCTCCCGGACCAGCTCTTCCTGGTACTCCATGACGTACGTCTGGATGGCCTGCCGGTCCTCCGGCGGCTCCGTCAGCACGCTCATGTCCCGCACCCCGATCATCGACATGTGGAGCGTCCGCGGGATGGGGGTCGCCGTCAGCGTCAGGACGTCCACATTGGTCTTCAGTTCCTTGATGCGCTCCTTGTGGCGCACGCCGAACCGCTGCTCCTCGTCGATCACGAGCAGCCCGAGGTCCCTGAAGCGGACGTCCTTCGACAGGATCCGGTGCGTGCCGATCACGATGTCGCACATGCCGCTCTTCAGGTTCTTCAGCGTCTCCTGCTGTTCCTTCTCCGTCCGGAAGCGGCTCAGGAGTTCCACGGTCACGGGATAATTGTGCATCCGTTCAAGGAACGTATTATAATGCTGTTTCGCGAGGATCGTCGTGGGCACCAGGTACGCCACCTGCTTGCCCTCCTGGACGGCCTTGAAGGCCGCGCGCAGCGCCACTTCGGTCTTCCCGAAGCCGACGTCGCCGCACAGGAGGCGGTCCATGATCTTCCCGCTCTCCATGTCCTTCTTGACTTCCTCGATCGCGGTCAGCTGGTCCTCCGTCTCCTCGAACGGGAACAGTTCCTCGAATTCCTGCTGCCACGGGGTGTCTTCCCGGAACCGGTGCCCGGTCCCGTTCTGCCGCGCGGCGTACAGCGCCACGAGCTCCTCCGCCACCTCGTCCACGGCCTGCCGGACACGGCCGCGCGTCCGCTTCCATTCCGGGCTGTCCAGGCGGCTCAGTTTCGGCGGCTTCGCGTCCTGCGAGGCGTATTTCTGCACCACGTCGAGGTTCGTGACCGGGATATAGAGCGTCCCCGAATCCCCGTAGGAGATCTCCATGTAGTCGCGGGAAACGCCTTCATTTTCAATGTTCCGGATGCCCCGGTAGATCCCGATGCCGTAATTCTCGTGCACCACGTAATCCCCCGCGGACAGCTCCGAAAACCGCTTGATCTTCTGCCCGTCCGGCACGTCCCGGTGCTTCTTCCGCGCTTTCTTCGGCGCGCCGAAGAGGTCGTTCTCCGTCAGCACCACGAACTTGAGGTTCGGGTAGAGGAATCCCCTGTGGAGGTTCCCGCGGGTGATCAGGAGGAACGCGGGCGGGACGTCCTGGTCCGGGACTTCCTGGTAATACGCCTTCAGGCCGTATTCGCGCAGTTCTTCCTCCAGATGGCTGCCGCGGACGCGGGAAGCCGCGAGGAGGACAATGCTGTATTTCATCGATACATAGCGCTTCAGGTCCTGCACGAGGGACTGGATATCCCCTCTGTAGGACACCACGGAGCGGCACTCCATGGAATAGAAGCCGCTGACGGCGGTCAGGGTGACGCGGGTGTCCAGGCCCGTCAGGAGCAGCGTCCGGCCGCCGCAGAGCGCCGCAAACGCCGCGGAAAACGGCTTCAGCATCCCGGCCTGCCCGGGAGGGCGAGCCCCTTCAGGAGGCGCATGCCGAAGCTCTGGGTGTACTCCGTCTCCGCGAACTGCCCGGACTCCTCAAGCCTTGACGGCTCCTCCAGGACCCGCACCGCGTTCTCCGGGAAATAATCCAGGATCGTCGCCTGCCTCCGGTAAAAATACGGCAGGTAGCTCTCCAGCGCGGAGAGGTCCCGCGCGTCCAGCGCGTCTTCCGCGCGCCGGAGCAGCTGCTGCATGGACGCGCCCTCGTCCCACTGCTGCCGCGCCTTGAAGGCCTCCAGCGCCTTCTTCCCTTCTTCCAGAATCGCCTGCCGGGCCTCCCGGAACGAAGAAGTATCCGGGAAAAGCTCGGAAGCCGGGTAAATGACGGTCTCGGTCTTCCGTTCGATCGTGATCTGCGACTCCGGGGAGAACGTCCTTATGGTGTCGATTTCATCGTCCCAGAACTCGATCCGGACGGGCAGGTCCTCCGTCAGGTCAAAAAGGTCCAATATGCTCCCGTGGAACGCGAATTCGCCCGGATTCTCCACCCGGGCGGTCCTCGTATAACCGGCGGAAACGAGCAGGCGCACCAGCGCCTCCGGCTCCACGGTATCCCCCTCGGAAAGCGGGATCCGCGCCTTCCGGAACGTCTCCGGGTCCGGCAGGATGTTCATGGCGCCGTACATGGTCGTGATCACCGCAATGTCCGTCCCCCGTTCCAGCGCCTCCGTGAGCGCGCGGATGGTCCGGATCCGGTCCTTCGTCAGGTGGTCCGAACGGACGTCCGCCTGGTAGAACAGGAGGTCCTTCTCCGGGAACAGGTACACGTCCGGGCTGAAGAACTTCCAGTCCTCATAAAGCGTGCGCGCCCCCTTCTCGTCCGACGTCACAACAAGGCGGGCAGCCCCGCCGCCCGCCTCATGCATCACCTGCACTTTCTGGGATTCCACACACCCTGCCAGCTGGACGGGCCCCCGGCCGTCCCGGAGCATCCGGTCCGTCTCCTGGAAAGCCGCGATCCGCCGGAGCGGCGCGTTCAACACATTCATTCGCTGCCCTTTCCGTTATAGCGGTTCATGGCTGCCTCCAGCCCCTCGCCCAGGATCATGGCCGCCGCTTCCGCCGCGCGCTTCCCCGCGTCCAGGAGCCGCGCCTTCTCCTCGCTGTCAAAATGCGACAGCACATAGGAAATGCGGTCCATCTCCTCCGGCTGCTTCCCGACGCCGATCCGGATCCGCTTGAAATCCTGGGTGGCCAGCTGGAAAATGATGTTCTTCAGCCCGTTATGGCCGCCCGCGGACCCGCTCTTGCGGATGCGGAGCACCCCGAGGTCCAGGTTGATGTCGTCGCACAGCACGATCAGGCGCTCCTCCGGCACGTCATAGTACTCCATGGCGGCCCGGATGGACTCCCCGCTCAGGTTCATATAGGTCAGGGGCTTTAAAAGCAGCACCTTCTCCTGTCCGATGAACCCCTGGCCAACCAGGCCGCGGAACTTCCGCTCCCGCACCGGGATCAGGTACATTTCAGACAGGCAGTCGATGGCGGCAAAGCCCGCGTTATGGCGCGTGTCCGCGTATTTCGGGCCCGGGTTCCCGAGCCCCGCAATGATATACATCCGTTTACCTCAGTCAAACATGGTGGCGGCGTTGAAGCCTTCCGGAAGGGTCATGCCCAGGAAGGTCTTGTCCTGCGGCGTCGGAAGCGGCCGTTTCCTGGAGAAAACCTTCTTGGACTCAAAGAGGTCCGAAAGCCGGTTCCGTTCCGGGAAGACGATGTCCTCGAACATCCGCTGCCCGTCCAGGTTCCGCCGCCCCTGGCGGAAATACCCGTCGTCCACGTACGTCCCGTCCCCGCTGGTGACGCTGCCCTTCAGCTGCACCCAGGCGTGGGTGGACGCGTCCACGTTGCAGAAATAGTCGAAACCGTAGGACTTCATCGTGGTGTACAGGACGTTCGTGGCCTCATACCCGCGCCAGCCGACAATGTCCGCGCCGAACGCGAAGATGATGATGTCCGTATCCCCGACGATGGGCTTCACTTCATCGTCCCACCACTTCATCTGGCGGTAGAAGGACTGCGTGGGGTTCACGGGGTCGTAATTGCCCACGTTCGCGTGCCCCCAGGTGTGGCTCGCGAACTTCCAGCCGTTCGCCTTCATGGCGTCCGCCACACGCTTCGCCTCCGCCTTATCCGCCTCAATGTTGTCGTTATAGTAAAGATGGACGCGCCGGTAGGTCGCCTCATCCGCGAGGGACGGGTCCATGACGGGGTATCCGTAGGAAATGTCCGAAGTCCGGTAGCCGAGCACGCCGTTGTAGCCCGTCAGCGCGATGGTGCCCTTCGCCCCGTGGTAGGAGAAATCCGGATGCGCTTCCACGAAATCGTCGAGAAGCGGCACCATATCGAACGAGCCGTACCGGACCGAGCCGTCCGCCATGGCCATCTCATTCGTCACCTTCCCGTTCCGGAGGACCAGCTTCGTGGCGAAACCGCTCAGGGTCTCACCGGGGACGGGCTGGCCGTTTTCCGTCATATATTCATAATAGCTGACGTCGTCCTGGGAAAGCACGAACGGCTTCTTCCCCTCCGGCAGGTAAATGCTCTTGAAAACCATCTTCCGGGAACCGTCCGCCTGGAGTTCGATCGATGCGATGTCGGACAGGTGGACCAGCACGAAGCCGCGCGCGTACATCTCCTCTATGATGGCGTTGAACTCATCCACGGTCGTCATGACCATGTTGTAATCGTTTGCGCTGATGTTGCGCACGGAGAATGCCTTCTCCTCCTCGACGACGAGCGTGTGGAAGAACACGTGGGTAATCTGCGTATTATCCGACCACTTCACGAGCTGGGCCTTCTCCTCGCTGCACCATTCGATGAACGCCGCGAGTTCTTTCCGGCCCGCGTAGTCCGGGAACGCACTCTTCACCATGGCGATGGCGCCGTCGTAATCATACATCAGGGCCGTGCGCCTGGCGCTGTTCAGGAGCTCCGCGTACGTCCCCGAATAGGCGGTGGGCGCCGCGGAACCGTGTTCATCCGTCTCCAGTGCCGTATTCTCCGTCGGCGGTTCGGTCCTGGAGACGCTGGGCACGGTCTCCCGGGTGATCATGGGCTTGATCACAAAGATGCCGAGGAGCGCGACGCCGGCGACCAGCACCGCCGAAAGCGCCACGAGAAGAAGATTCCGGGTCACCTGCCTGCGTTTCCTGGCGTTCCTCCTGGAGGAGCCCCCGATATTTCCGTAACTGTCCATAACACCCCTTTCTGAATGCGCTGCGGGAAAATGTGCTTCCCGCACGTCCGGCCTGCCGCTCCGGCGGAGGGCCGGGCACCCCTGTGTTTTCCGGTCATTATACAACAGAAAAAGGGGTGCGGTCAAGTCCGCACCCCTTCTTTTCAAATCTTTTACATTAAATAATATACCGGCTGTTCTTCTCGACGATGATCGACACGTCCTCCGGGTCCCCCACGTAGCTGCTGTTCGCGTAGATCGTATTATGGCTCTCCACGATGCAGTTCTCGATGTAGGTATTATCCCCGATGTATACGTCATTCAGGATAATGGAGTTCTTGATGACGCAGTTGCTGCCGATGAAGGATTTCTTGAAGACGACCGAATTCTCCACCGTGCCGTTGATGATGCTGCCGCTGGAGACCAGGGAGTTGCGCACATGGCAGCCCGGGTTGTACTTCGCGGGCGGGAAGTCGTTCATCTTCGTCATCAGCGCGTCGTCCGCCTTGAAGAAGAAGTTCCGGATGTCCCGGTTCAGGAAATCCATATTTGTCTTAAAGTAGGACTTCGCGGAAGAGATGTTGCTCCAGTAGGAATCCAGGTGGTAGGAATAGATCCGGCGCACGTCCTTGAAGCGGATGATGACGTCGCGGATGAAGTCGTACCGGTCTTCCTGGTTCGAAGCTTCCAGGAGCTCCATGAGCAGACGGCGGCGGATGATGTAGATGCCGCAGTTCACTTCACGGGTGGCCTCTTCCATGGGCTTCTCCTCAAACCCGCGGACCCGGCCGTCCTCGTCCGTAATGACCTGCCCGAACCTGGAGGAGTCCTCCCAGTCCTGGAGGGTCGTCGTGACCATGGTGATGTCCGCCCGGTTCTGGATGTGGTAATCCAGCACGACATTATAATCCAGCTTGTAGACGCCGTCGCCGGAAGCGATGATGACGTACGGCTCATGGCTTTCCTTCAGGAAATGCATGTTCTGGTACATGGCGTCCAGCGTGCCGCGGTACCAGTTCGCGTTCTCCGGCGTGATCGTGGGATGGTACACGAACAGGCCGCCCTGCTTCCGTCCGAAATCCCACCATTTGCTGGAGCTTAAATGCTCGTCCAGCGACTTCGTATTATACTGGGTCAGGACCGCCACGCGCTGCACGTTCGAGTTCGCCATGTTCGTCAGGGCGAAATCGATGGCGCGGTAGGTGCCGCACATGGGCATGGCCGCGATGGCGCGCCGTGCCGTCAGTTCCTTCATTCTTTTGTTGTTGCCTCCTGCGAGGATGATTCCGATGGCTTTCATTCGACTTCACCTGCCTTTACGATCGCATCTCCGCTTTCGAGACGGTTGTTCACATAATCCGCGTAGGTCGTCTCCCCGAGGATGGCCGTGTTCTTCCCGATGGAAATGCCGTTCGGGATTACGGTCTTCTCACCGATCGTGACCAGGTCCGCGTTGTAGACCTTCTTGCTGTAGGTGGATTCCTTAAACTCGCCCTCACCCAGGACGCAGTTCTCGCCGATGTCGCAGAGCTCCGCGATGATCGCTTTCTCGATCCGCGTGTTCTTCCGGATGACCGTATTCGCCATGATGATGGAATTATTCACATAGCAGCCTTCCTCGATCACCACGTTCGCGCCGATGACGGAATTCGTGACCGTGCCGCAGATCTCGCAGCCGTCCCCGATGATGCACCGCTCCACGTGCGCCTTCCCGTCGATGTACTGCGGCGCCACGGAGTCCGTATCC
>JAGDAW010000204.1 GCA_017959345.1 Lachnospiraceae bacterium
CGGCGGCGGGTACGGTGTTATGGATATGGGGTGACCTCCGAAAAAAGAAAAGGGCATAGCCGCGGGATTTCACTCAGCCCGAGTCCCGCAGCGGCCCGCAGGCCCCGCAGGAGAATCTGCTTCGCAGGTTTCCTGCGGGGTTTGTGTTTTGGGTTGTACATTTTTATGGTTTTCTGTTATACTATCTATGCTATGATCCTATGAACAGCCTTGGAGGACTGAAACATGACCAACCGATTCTTTCCGGAGATCCGCGGCAATTTCGGCTTCGGCTGCATGCGCCTTCCCATGAAGGACGACGCCGTGGATTACGATGAATTCATCCGGATGGCCGACGCCTTTACGGAAGCCGGCTTCAACTATTTTGACACGGCCCACGGGTACATCGGCGGCAGGTCCGAGACCGCCATCCGGGACTGCGTGTCCGCGCGCTATGACCGCAGCCGCTTCCTCCTGACGAACAAGCTGACGGACCCCTTCTTCAAAAGCCGGGAAGAGATCCGGCCGCTCTTTGAAAGCCAGCTGGCCGCCTGCGGCGTCGATTATTTCGACTTCTACCTGATGCATGCCCAGGACCGGAACAATTACGAGAAATACCGGGCGTGCAGGGCGTATGAGACCTGCTATGCCCTGAAGGAAGAGGGGCTGATCCGCCATTTCGGCCTTTCTTTCCATGACAAGGCGGAGGTGCTGGACCGGATCCTGACGGAGCACCCGGAAGTCGAGATCGTGCAGATCCAGTTCAATTACGTGGACTATGAGGACGCTTCCGTGGAGAGCCGCAAGGTCTATGAGGTCTGCGAGAAGCACGGGAAGCCCGTGATCGTCATGGAACCGGTGAAGGGCGGGAGCCTGGTGAACCTCCCGGAGGAGGCGGACCGGGTCTTCCGGGAACTGGGCGGCGGCAGCAACGCGAGCTACGCGATCCGTTTCGCCGCGAGCTTCCCGCAGATGGCCATGGTGCTGTCCGGCATGAGCAGTCTCGCGCAGATGCAGGACAATCTCGCCGCCATGAAGGATTTCAGACCGCTGGACGACGCGGAGATGGCGGCCATCGGGAAGGTGCGGGGCATTTTCCGGAACCTGAACCTGGTGCCCTGTACGTCCTGCCGCTACTGCATTGAGGAAAATGTGTGCCCCATGGCCATCCGCATCCCGGACCTGTTCGCCGCGCTGAACGCGTTCGAAACGTTCCGGACCTGGAACGCCAAATTCTATTACAACAAAGTGATCACCGGCTCCGGCCACGGCAAGGCGTCCGAATGCCTGCAGTGCGGGTGCTGCGAGCAGGTCTGTCCGCAGCACCTCCCGATCCGGGAACTGCTCCGCCAGGTGGCGGAAAAGATGGAGTAGGGGGGGCTGAATGATGAAAAACGGATCTGAGATTCTCCGCGGACTGGCGGCCTTATTGCTGGTCCTGTGCATGCCGCTGGTCCTCGGGGTCTGCGGGAACGGGACGGGGACCGGGAACCTGCCCGGAAGCCATACGGAGGCGCAGACGGACCATACCGCCGCGCCCGGTGAAGACGGCGCGCCGGTCGTCTATTTCACGTCCGACATTTCCGCCGACGGGCTGGTGAAGATCTACGAACAGCTCGGGTGGACGCCGACGGGCAATGTGGCGGTCAAAGTCTCTACGGGCGAGCCGCCGGCGAGCAATTACCTGCGGGCGGACCTGATCGGGAAGCTGGTGCAGTCGCTGGACGGGACGATCGTGGAGTGCAACACCGCCTACGGCGGCTCCCGGGCCAGTTCCGCCATGCACAAACAGGTGGCGGCGGACCACGGGTTTACGGCGATCGCGCCGTTCGACCTGATGGATGAGGAAGGGGAAACGGAGTGGCCCATGACCGGCGGCACCCGCCTGAACCGGATCATCGTGGGCAGCCACGCCGAGCGGTACACCGACTGGGTCATCCTGTCCCATTTCAAGGGGCACGCCATGGCCGGCTACGGCGGCGCCATTAAGAATGTGGGGATCGGCATCTCCTCCCCGAGCGGGAAGGTCTACGTCCATACGGCGGGCACCCGCACGAGCGGGGGCATCAACTACAGCAACCAGGACGCCTGGCTGGAGGCGCTTGCCGAAATGGTGAAGGGCTTCCGCGACCATGTGGGCGGATCGCACGTCGTTTACATCAATGTGATGAACCGCCTCTCCGTGGACTGCGACTGCAACGGGCGGCCCGCGGCGCCGGACATCCACGACATCGGCATCCTTGCGAGTACGGACCCGGTCGCGCTCGACCAGGCCTGCCTGGACCTGGTCTATCAGGCAGAGGGAAATGCCGCACTGGTGCGCCGGATCGAGAACCAGCACGGGCTCCACACGCTGGAGCACGCGGAGGAGATCGGGCTCGGTACCCGGACGTATGAGCTTGTCCGCATCGATGAGTGAGGCGTTCCAGGCAGTCCGGCGGGAATTCATATATATCCTGTACTATTTTGACGTCCAGCTCCGCCAGATTTTCTGGTACTGGGTCATCGGTATGGCCATCGGGTCCTTCATTTCCGTGTTCGCGAAGGACCGGATCCACGGGCTGTTCGCGGGCATGCGGGACCGGAAGCTCGGGCTTCTCGGCATCGTCCCGGCCTGCCTTCTGGGGATCGCCTCGCCGCTATGTATGTACGGGACCATCCCCATCGCCGCATCCTTCCGGAAACAGGGCATGCGGGAGGACTGGCTGGCCGCGTTCATGATGTCTTCGATCCTGCTGAACCCCCAGCTGATCATTTACAGCGCCGCGCTCGGGCCTGTTGCGCTGACGGTCCGGATCGTGACCTGCTTCCTCTGCGGGTGCGCGGCGGGCCTCCTGGTGTTCTTTTTCTGCCGGGACCGGGCGTTTTTCGACTTCGACGGGTTCGAGGAGCGCAAGAGCCGCGATACCCATCCGAACCTGTTTGTCCGCTATCTCCTGAACCTCTGGAGAAATGTGAAGGCCACAGGCCCGTATTTCCTGCTCGGCGTCCTGCTTTCCGCGCTGTTCCAGCGGTATGTGCCGCAGGACGTCATGGTGCGCATTTTCGGCGGGAACAAGGCGTGGGGCGTCCTCATGGCCGCGACGATTGGCGTGCCGCTGTACGCCTGCGGCGGGGGCACAATCCCGCTCCTGATGGAATGGCTCTCTAATGGGATGGGCATGGGCAGCGCCGCCGCGTTCATGCTGACCGGGCCGGCGACCAAGATTACGAACCTCGGCGCCCTCAAGATCGCCATGGGCTGGACCCGGTTCCTGATGTACCTGGCGTTTGTCATGCTGTTTTCATTCCTCTGCGGGATGGCCGTCAATCTTTTCTGCCCGTAGGGGGATTGCGGAAACGCCCGCTCCGGCAGGCTTTGCGGCCTGCGCCGCGGGGACTGGCGGGTTCTGCGGGGACAGGCAGGTTCTGCGGGGACTGGCGGGTTTTGCGAGGATAGGCAGGTTTTGCGGGGACAGGCGGGTTCTGCGGGAACAGGCTGGTTCTGCGGGAACAGGCGGGTTTTGAGTAAAAAGGCGGGGTTCGCCGTGTGAAGCGCGCGGAAAAAAAGAACATCAAAAAGACCGGGTACAGAAATATCACCGGTCCGGAGGTACGATATGGACAAACACTGGAAGAAAATGATCGCCCCCATCGTGGTCACGGTCATCATTGTCCTCTACTTTATCTTCTTCTTCGGGATCCTGGTATCCCTGATCCAGGACCCCCTGGTGCTGCTGCCGCTCGGCATCATCCCGGCCCTCCTCGGGGCGGTGATGATCGGCGTCTGCATCCAGCGGATCCGGGAAATCAAAGACGGGGAAGAAGACGACCTCAGCCGGTACTGACGATGGGATGCACATTTCGATATGCCGGCAGGGGCGATGAAGGGCGGATCCTGTCCTTCATCCGGGCGCTGGCGCGCTATGAGCGCATGGAGCAGGACGTGACCGCCACGGAGGCGCTTCTGTCGGAATGGATCTTCGACAAGGGGAAGGCGGAAGTGGTGTTCGCCGTGGAAGACGGGGCAGAGGTCGGATTTGCCCTGTTTTTCCATAACTTTTCCACATTTCTGGGCCGGGCAGGCCTCTATCTGGAGGACCTTTTCGTGCTGCCGGAACACCGGGGAAAAGGGTACGGGAAGGCCCTCCTGAAGGAACTGGCCCGGATCGCGGCCGAGCGGGGCTGCGGCAGGCTGGAATGGTCCTGCCTGGACTGGAACCTGCCCGCGATCGGCTTCTACCGGTCGGCGGGGGCGGTGCCCATGGAGGACTGGACCACCTACCGCGTGGCCGGGGAGGCGCTAAAGAAGCTGGCGGAACCGTGAAAGCCGGCCGGACCGGCCTCAGTTTACCTCCGCGACGGCTTCGATCTCAACCAGCACGCCCTTCGGCAGGGCGGCGGCTTCCACACAGCTTCTCGCCGGCTTGCCGGGGAAGGAACGGGCGTAGACCGCGTTGAAGACGGCGAAATCCCCCATATTTTTCAGGAAACAGGTGGTTTTCACGACACGGTCCAGACCGCTGCCCGCGGCCTCCAGGACCGCTTCCAGGTTGGCGATGGACCGGGCAGCCTGTCCTTCGATGTCTGAAGGGATGGCGCCCGTAACCGGGTCGATGGGGAGCTGGCCGGACGTGAAGACCAGTCCGCCGGTGACGATGGCCTGCGTGTAGGGGCCGATGGCCGCGGGCGCGAGCGTCGTTTCGATGGTTCTCATGTGGAGTTCCTCCTTGTTCAGCATTGGTGTCTATAAAATGTGCGCGGTTCCCCGGGAAACTGTCCCGCGGGGCCGCTTTTCATATTCTGCTTTTCATATTTTCAGGAAACATTTCCGGAAACGGCCCTCAGAGCCGGCCCTCTTCCTCCAGCTTCCCCAGGAAATACGGCAGCTGCTTCTGCCACCACGGCCAGTCGTGGGACACGTCGAAGCCCCAGTAGTCCGCCCAGTGCGGGATGCCCTTCTCCGTCAGGACCCGGTCCAGGTCCCGCGTGCCGGCGAGCAGGTCCGCTTCCCACGCGCCCTGTCCGCAGCAGAGGATGATCTTTCCCTGCCGGTACAGGTCCATCCAAGGGTGGTCCTCCGGCAGATCCGGCAGGAAATGGACCGGCGAATTCGCATAGACCAGATCGTCCATGTAATCCCCGAAGAAATACTGCGCGTTGAACAGGCCGCTCAGGCTCACCATGCAGTCGAACAGGTCCGGCCGGCGGAAGAAGAAATTCCCCGCGTGGACGCCCCCCATGCTGCAGCCGCAGACCATGGACCGCTGCCCGGGTCTCGCGAATTCCGGCAGCAGCTCTTCCGTCACATATCCGAACCACCGTTCCTGCAGTTCGATCCGGGCCCGCGGGTCGCCGTCCCTGAAGGACCAGGTCTCCCCGTCGATGCCGTCCGCGCAGACGACCGTCAGGCGCCCGGCGTCGATCCAGGGGCGCGCGGCTTCCGTCATCCCGAAATTCCCGAAATCATAAAACCGGCCGTTCTGGGGCGGGAAAGCGAGGCAAAGCCTGCCCTCGGAGAGGTCTCCGTCCCGGGAGAAGGCCAGCAGTTCCATATCCCGGCCGAGGATCCGGCTGTAATGCTTCAGATACGTCTCTTTCATGTGCAGGTCCTGCCTTTCTTTGGCGGAACGGGCCGGTTTCGAAATATCCGGCCGCGGTCCCGCATGGAAAACGTCAGTTCTCGCCGCTCCGTTCGTGGATAAAGGCGATGAATTCCTGTACTTCCCTGAGCGAATAGGCGTGTGCCGTGTACATCTGGC
>JAGDAW010000205.1 GCA_017959345.1 Lachnospiraceae bacterium
AGAAGGGACGGAGTCGCCCGTTCCGCGGATATGGCATCAGGCCGGAAGGACGGAAAAAGGGGTGCGTCCCCCAGCCTGCAGAGGGGTATCCGGCCGGAAGGGGCGTGTCCCCGGGCGTATGCCGGGTTTTCAGCCGGAAATGAGAGGAGTACGGGATGGTCACAAAAAGGATCATACCCTGCCTGGACGTGAAAGACGGCCGTGTGGTGAAGGGTGTGAATTTCCAGGGGCTCGGGGACGTGGCGTCCCCGGTGCAGCTTGCGGGTTATTATTCGTCCGTCGGCGCGGATGAACTGGTTTTCTATGATATCACCGCCTCTTTTGAGGGGCGGAAACTGTTTACGGAGATCCTGACGGAGACCGCTTCGACCGTGTTCATCCCGCTGACCGTGGGCGGCGGCATCAATACCGTGGCGGATTTCGACCGGGTCCTGAAATGCGGTGCCGATAAGGTCAGCGTGAATTCCGGGGCCATCCGGAACCCGGGGCTGATCCGGGAGGCGGCGCTGCGGTACGGCAGCCAGTGCGTGGTCCTTTCCGTGGACGCGAAACGGGTGGACGGGCAGTTCCGCGTGTTCGCGAAAGGCGGAAGGGAGGATACGGGGCTGGACCTGCTGGAATGGGTCCGGTTCGGCATCGACGCCGGCGCCGGGGAGATCGTCCTGAATTCGATCGACACCGACGGCGTGAAGCAGGGGTTTGACCTGCCCATGCTGGAAGCGGTGTGCGGGATTTCGCCGGTGCCCGTGATCGCGTCGGGCGGCGCCGGGTGCATGGAGGATTTCATCACCCTTTTCCGGGCCGTGCCGGAAGTGAGCGCGGGCCTCGCGGCCTCGGTGTTCCACTTCGGGGAGGTGCGGATCCCGGAGCTGAAAGAGGAGATGCATAAGGCCGGCATCCCCGCGCGGCGGGTGCGGACCGCACATTGAACGGCGCAGGGGACCGGCAGCGGCGGCGGAATCAGGCGGCAAGGCCATGGAACGGCGCCCCGGGAGACGAAAGGGACCGGTTACACAAAATACCGGAAAGACGCGCCGGAGCAGCGGCGCCCCCGGAGACGAGCAGGACCGGTGCCGGAAGATCCTTAAACGGAGGGAATGGGAAATGATTCAAGTGGATGAACTGAAATTTGACGAACGGGGGCTGATCCCCGCGGTTGTGGTGGACGCGCGGACCCGGAAGGTGCTGATGGTGGCGTATATGAACCGCGAGAGCCTCCGCATCTCCATGGAGAAGGAGCTGACGTGCTTCTACAGCCGCAGCCGGAACGAACTGTGGGTGAAGGGGGAGACCAGCGGGAATTACCAGCACATTGTCTCGATCACCGCGGACTGCGACCGGGACACGCTCCTCGTCGTCGTGGAACCGGACGGGCCCGCGTGCCACCTGGGTACGGAGACCTGCTTCGAGTACCCGGTCTATGAGAGCGAAAACCGGCATGATTTTACGTATGAGGGCCTTATGGAACTGATCCTGGGCCGGAAGACGAACAAGAAAGAGGGTTCCTATACGACCTATCTCTTCGAGAAAGGGCTCGACAAGATCCTGAAGAAGGTGGGGGAGGAGTCCACGGAAGTGATCATCGCCGCGAAAGCGGAGGATAAGAAAGAGACCGTCTACGAGATCGCGGACCTTGCGTACCACGTCATGGTGCTGATGGCGGAGGCGGGGATCACCCTGGAGGACGTCCGGGCGGAACTGGCTTCCCGCCACGTGATCGACCACAAGGTCAAGCAGGAAAAGATGACCTCGTGACCGGGAGGACGTCCGATGAAGCGGAAAATCATCCTGGCGGTATGCCTGGCGTTCCTTCTGGGCGGCCTGTCCGCGTGTCCCGCGCATGACGGGGACCGGCAGACCGGGCAGGGGCAGGCGGCGCCTTCCGGTTCCGCCGCGCTGCCGGACGGGACGCCGGCCGCGGACACACAACGGGAAAGCGGGAAAACGTCTTCCGACGGCATAACCGTCAATGAAAACGGGGAGATCCTGCTCCCCGAGGTCCCCTGACGGCCATAGAAGGCCGGGGGCGGGAAAGATTCGGGCGCAGGCCGCCTGTGAAAGGATTGGATGGATATGAGACTGAACAAAGATTACCTGGTTCATTTTGCGGGCGGGGAGACCGTCCTCGTCCCGACAGGGAAAGCCGCCTTCTCCGGCGTGGTCCGGGGCAACAAAACCCTCGGGGCGGTGCTGGAACTGCTGAAGAACGACACGACGGAGGCGGAGATCGTCGCCGCCATGAAAGCGCGTTTCGACGCACCGGAAGGCGCCGTCGAAAGCGACGTAGAGAAAGCGCTCGGGGAACTGCGGAAGATCGGCGCCCTGGAGGAGTAAACGTTTAATACTGGGGACCGCGCCGGGAAGTCCTGTTTGACAGATCGGTTGAAACGGTGTATATTGGCCGTAACATTTCACTTTCCGGACAGCGGGAAGCCCGCATGGGGAAAGGATCGGAGGAATCGTGATGAACACACTGGATGAAAAAGACCTGGTACAGGAAAATGTGCCGCTTGGCATCATAGGCGCCCTGGTCGGTTCGCTGATCGGCGTGGCCGCGATCGTGCTGCTGGGGCAGCTCGGGTTCGTGGCGTCCCTGGCGGGCGTTGTGATGGCCGTCTGCAGCCTGAAGGGCTACGAACTGCTGGCGAAGAAGATGAGCGTAAAAGGGATCATCATCTGCGCCGTGATCATCATCGTCATGACGTTCGTGGCGGAATATCTGGACTGGGCGATTACGCTGTACCGCGAGTTAAATGAGTACTATGACGGTGTGGATTTCCTGCTGGTTCTTCAGAACCTGCCGGAATTCCTGAAGGAAGCGGACCTGGTCGGGAGCTTTGTCGGCTCGCTGGCTGTCCTGTACCTGTTCGTGGCGCTGGGCGCCGTCCCCACGATCATCGGCGCGTTCAAGGAGCAGAAGCCTTCCGAGGCTTCCGCCGCCTTACAGGAGAATTACTACGTGAACCAGGACGCGGTTTCGGGGCGCATCCCGGCACAGGAGGATTACTACGTGAACCAGGAACCGGTTTCGCAGCCCGTCCCGCCGCAGGAGACGTATGATGCGGACCGGGAAGCGGTTTCACAGCCCTGGGACGGAGAAGTGCCGAACGCTTAATACACCGGAATCACCGCATCCCGTGTTCCGGGATGTCCATGGGGCGCGTCCTCAGGGCATCCCGGACTGTTTTTTTCCGAATGGGAGGTCCATACCATGCACAACCGTGAGCAATTCGGCGCGAATATCCGTTCCCTGCGGAAAGCATACGGGGAGACGCAGGAGCAGCTTGGCCAGGTGCTCCATGTCGAGAAGAACACCGTTTCCAGCTACGAGAACGGGAAGCGGGAGCCGGACCGGGAGACGCTGGACGCGATCGCGAAACATTTCCTGGTGACGGTGGACGAGCTGCTGAACGCGGATTATTCGTCGATCGGGGAGGTCCATGCGGACCGGGAAGGCTTTTTCCGGTACATTTACATTTTCCTGCCGATCATTTCTTCGGAGGAGGCGCTGGCAAACGCGCACTTCAGGAAGGGCGTCGAAGCCCACCGTGCGCTCTATGACCGGTTGCGCGAGGGCGACTATGAGGCGGCGCTGGAACCGGAGAGCGCGGTGGACGCGTACACGGCGGCCGCGGAGGAAAATGCGCATCTGGAAGCCGAAGCGGCGGCCAACCTGCTCGACCTCATGTATCTGCCGCTGATGGCGGAGAAGAACCTCTGGAACACGCTGAATCTCCGGACGGCGCCGATCGCGCAGATGGCGCGGGAGGACGCGGGTTTCCGGCAGGCGATCGACGCGCTGGCGTACGTCTCCGGCGAACGCGGGGACGGCGCGGAAGACCCGGAGGCGGACGCGGAGATGGGAGAACTCCGGAAAGAATGCCTGCGGATCCTCCGGAAATCGGGGTGCCATGCGGAACTCGCGGAGTTCCATCTGGCGCTCCAGTACCTCTGGAACATCACCGACAGCGGCCTCGGGACGGCCCTGAACGGGACAGTCGGGGCGGAGATGATGTACACGTACGCTGAGCTGGGGAATCCCTATGCAGCCCGGTTCATCCGGTATACCCGGCGGTGGATGGCAAAAAGACAATGAGGATAGTTTCTTAGTACCCCCTCAGATCAGAGGGAAAACGGGCAGGAAGCTGTCCTCTTTTTTGGCAGAAATGTCGGAAGGCCAAGGGTCTCCAGGCTGTATATGAAATGTTGACATCGTAAATTTTTAAAAACCAACAATAGGATCTTGCGAATACAAATACAAGATGCACGGCAACAAGCTGAACGAGGGTTACTGGTTCCGTTCGGGTTCCTACGCGAGCGAGTCCGCATGGTCTGCCTACACCGCAGGTTACGGCTCCGAGAACATG
>JAGDAW010000206.1 GCA_017959345.1 Lachnospiraceae bacterium
GAAGAGGAGCACGGCGCGGTGGAAGACGCGGCGAAAAAGATCCCGGTCTTCTATTCGGCCAATATGTCCCTCGGCATCGCACTTCTCAAGAAACTCGCGAAAGAGGCCGCGGCCATGTTCCCGGGCGCGGACATCGAGATCGTGGAGATGCACCACCGGAACAAGCTGGACGCGCCGAGCGGGACCGCGCTCGCGATCGCGGACGCGGTGAAGACCGTCCGGACGGACGCGTCGTATGTATGCGGCAGGAGCGGGTTCGGGAAGCGGACCGACAGCGAGATCGGGATCCACGCGGTCCGGATGGGCAGCGAAGTGGGGACCCACGAGGTCTTCTTCTCCACCGGGAACGAAACGGTCGTCCTGCGCCATGAGGCGAAGGACCGGGGGCTGTTCGCGGACGGCGCGCTGTCCGCGGCCGTCTGGCTCGCCGGGCAGGGACCGGGTCTGTACGGCATGGAAGACCTGCTGGGATAAGGAAAATGTGAGAATATGAAAAAGAGGGCTGGTGCAGGCGCAGGACCCGGATTCCGGGATCCTCCCCGCAGCCAGCCCTCTCCGTTGAAAAGAAAGAGGGTCAGGAAGGGTGCAAGGGCCCGTCAGAGCCCTTTATAAGCTTCTCTCCAGTCGAGGTCGCCCCGGTCCAGACTCATGACCAGGCACTCCGCGGTCGGGACGTTCGTGGCCACGGGGACGGAGTAGAGGTCGCAGAGGCGGATCATCGTGTTGTGGTCCGAGGTCTCGTGGACGACGTTCAGCGAGACGCTCTCCAGCGTGATCAGCATGTCGACTTCATTGTTCATGATGGCGTTCTCGAGCTGTTTGTCCCCGCCGAGCCCCCCCGCGAGGAGGGCGCGCACGTTCAGGCCCGTGGCGAGGCGGATGTGCTGGGCGGTTGCCTGGGTGGCCATCAGGCGGAAACGCCCGAGGATGTTCTTATAGGCGACACAGAAATTCTCAAGCAGGGCTTTTTTCTCATTATCTGCGTGGAGTGCAACGGTAATCATACAGGTTCCTCCCGGATATCAGCGTGTAAAAAGCGGCGGTCAACAGGTGCCGCGGAGGGTCACCGGCGTCTTTCTGAGGGATGCGGTGTGACGGACAGCGGTCAGTTTGTATCAACTGCATAAACTCAAAATAGAAGAGCAAATAACCTTTGTCATTTTAGCACAAACCAAATCGGAAATCAACCGTTTTTTACAGAATCATGATAAAAAAATAACAAAATATCCGGGAACGGGCGGATCAGGACGAAACGGCGGCTTCCCACGCCTCATACGCCTCTTCCAGGCGCCGCTCCAGCGCGCCCTTTTCCGCGGCGATGGCGCCGAGTTTCTCCGCGTCCGTCGCGATGGCGGGGTCGAGGAGTTCCTCGTCGAGCGCCCCGATCCGCGCTTCGAGTTCCGTGATCCGGTCCTCGAGCTTCTTCTGTTCGTTTTCCAGCTTCCGCTTCCGGGCCTGTTCGTTCTTCTGCTGCTGCCAGTCCAGGGCGCCCTGGACGTTCCGGGCGGCCGCATTTTCCTCTTCCGGCGCGTACCGTCTGCGGTACGCGTCCGCTTTTTCGAGGTAATACTCGTAATTCCCCGGGTAGAAGATGAAGCGGTTCCGGTAGAGCTCCAGGATGTCGGTCGCGACGGCGTTGATGAAGAAGCGGTCGTGGGAGACGGTGAGGACGGTGCCTTCGTAGGAGGCAAGCGCATTTTCCAGGATCTCGCGGCTGGTCATGTCGAGGTGGTTCGTCGGCTCGTCCAGGATCAGGAAATTCGCCTCCGAAAGCATCAGCTTCGAAAGCGCCAGGCGGGCCTTCTCGCCGCCCGACAGGTCCCCCACGCGCTTGAACACGTCGTCGCCGGTGAAGAGGAAGGCGGCGAGCATGTTCCGGATGGCGGTATTGTCCATGGCGGGGTAGGCGTCGTGGAGTTCGTCAAAAACGGACTTCTCGTCCGAGAGTTCCTGGTGCTCCTGGTCGTAGTACCCGATGTATACATTGGCGCCGTAGCGGATCTCGCCCGCGTCCGGGGCGAGCTGTTCCGTCAGGAGCTTCAGGAAGGTGGACTTCCCGGTGCCGTTGTCCCCGATCAGGCAGACCCGGTTCCCGCGGCGGATCTCCAGCTCCGCGCCGTCGAAAAGCACGCGGCTGCCGAAGGATTTCCGGAGCCCCCGCACCGAAAGGACGTCCGTCCCGGAGCGCACGTTCGGCGTCAGGACCAGGTGCATGTCCGCGTCCTCTTCGACGGGCTTCTCGAGACGGTCGATCTTCGACAGCACCTTCTCCCGGCTCTCCGCGCGTTTGATCGACTTCTCGCGGTTGAACGAGCGGAGTTTCTCGATCACTTCTTCCTGGTGCCGGATCTCCGCCTGCTGTTTCTCATAGGCTTTGATGCGGGCCGCCCAGACCTGTTTCTTCTTCTCCGCGAAAGACGAATAATTCCCGGCATACACTTCCGTCGTCCCCTGGGAGAGGTCGATGATCTTCGTCACCAGCTTATCCAGGAAATACCGGTCGTGGGAGATGACGAGGACGCTGCCCGGATAGCCCGAGAGGTAGCCCTCCAGCCAGGCCAGCGCGTGGATGTCCAGGTGGTTCGTGGGCTCGTCGAGCAGCAGGAGGTCCGGCTTCGTCAGCAGGAGCTTCGCCAGTGCGATCCGGGTCTTTTCCCCGCCCGAGAACGCGGAAACCGCCTTCCCGAAATCCGCTTCCGAAAAGCCGAGGCCTTTCAGGACGCCGGTGATCTCGCTCTGCAGGGCGTACCCGTTTTCCCGGTCGAACTTCTCCCGGAGGGCCGTATGGCGCCGGATCAGCTGCTCCGGCGCGTCCCCTCCGCGGTCTTCATGTCCTGCTCCAGCGCCTCCATCCGCGCCTCGAGGTCCCAGATGTCCTGGCGGACGCTCAGCACTTCGTGGAAGAGGGTGCGGCGGGAAATGAGGTCGCCGTGCTGCGCCAGGTACCCGGTCGTGATGTCCTTTTTAAACGCGATATCCCCCCCGTCCGCGGACAGCTCCCCGGAAATGATTTTAAACAGTGTGGACTTCCCGGCGCCGTTGTTCCCGACCAGGCCCGCCTTCTCCCGCTCTTCGAGGCGGAAAGTGGCGTCCCTGATCACCGGCTCTTCCAGGAAGGATTTTTTAACATGGCTGACTTGTAAGATCATGGCGGCTCCTTTACCGGGCACTATTTTACACGATACGGCCGCAAAACACAAGGGAAATGCGGGGTCCGGCCCGCCGCTTTTCCCGCGGCACTGTCGGAAAATGCCCGCGCTTCCTCAAAAAAGCGGCCCGCTTTCATCTGTTTTCACAATTGAAAAACGGCGGCGTCCTGTGGTATACATTAGGATGTCGGGCCGGAAGGGCTTCCGGCCGCCGGCGAAGCGCACGGATTCCGGTCGCGCATGCCGGCTAGGAAGCGCATTTCCCGGGCGCCGTCATCCGTAAGGGAAGCGCGGCGGGACGGGAACAGGATACGAATCGGGGCGGGTGGCATACGCGTCGTCTTGATCTTCGGGACACAGGAGGTTTTTCATGGACGAACTGCGGGTTTCGGGTGCCATCATCCGGAGGCTTCCCCGTTACTACCGGTATCTGGAAGAGCTGATGCACGAGGGCGTCGAACGCATTTCCTCGCAGGAGCTCGCGTCCCGGATGCGCGTGACCGCTTCCCAGATCCGCCAGGACCTGAACCATTTCGGCGGGTTCGGGCAGCAGGGGTACGGCTATAAGGTGGACGCCCTGTACGAGGCCATCGGGAAGATCATGGGCATCGACCGGGTGACCCACATCATCCTGGTCGGCGCGGGCCATCTGGGGCAGGCGCTCGCGAATTATACGAACTACAGGCGGAGGGGCTTCATGATCGAGGCCATTTTCGATAAGGACCCCGCAAGGATCGGCACGGACGTGCAGGGCATCACGGTGCGGGACGTGGAGACGCTGGAAGAATACGTGGCGGCGCACAACGTGGACATCGCCACCATCACGATCCCGAAGGAACAGGCGGTGCTCGTGGCGGACCGGCTGGTGAAGGCCGGCATCAAGGCCATCTGGAACTTCGCGCACACGGACCTCGAGGTGCCGAAGGACGTGGCGGTGGAAAATGTGCACCTCTCCGAAAGCCTGATGAACCTCTCCTATAAGCTGAAGGAGATGCAGGACAGCCGGGAAGCGTGACCGGGCCGCAGGGGACCGGGCGCCAGAATATACGGAACGGACGCCGGGCACGGACGTGCCCGGCGTCCGCCATGCCCGGAAGATGCGCCCCGGTACGCGGCGTCCGCCATGCCCGGGAGATGCGCCCCGGTACGCGGCGTCCGCCATGCCCGGGCGCGGCCGGCATGCGGGTCGGAAGGCCCGGAAGCCGCCCGGTACGCCCCGAAACCCCGAGTAAACCGCCCGGGAAACGGCAGTGACACAAAGAATTCACAATTCAGCACTTGACATCGCCGGGTGACAATGCTATTCTAAGCGCAGGTTAGCAATCAACAGACACGAGTGCTAACACTTTTGGAAAAAGAGCGTGACCGGAAGATGGAACTGGACAACAGAAAAATTCAGATTCTGAAGGCCATCATCGAGACGTACCTGGAGACCGGGGAACCGGTGGGGTCCAGGACCATCTCGAAGATCAACGGCCTGAACGTCAGTTCCGCGACCATACGGAACGAGATGGTGGACCTGGAGGAGATGGGCCTGATCGTACAGCCCCACACCTCCGCGGGCCGGGTTCCCACGGATAAGGGCTACCGCCTTTATGTGGACCGGCTGATGGAGGAGCGGACCCGGGACATCTCGAAGCTGACACGGTTTTTCAGCCGCCGCATGGACCGTGTGGAGAACGTGCTGAAAAGCATGGCGAACATGCTCTCGGCGGATACGAACTACACGGCGATGGTCACCGGCCCGCGTTATATGCGGAACGAGCTGAAGCTGATCCAGCTCGCCTACCTGGACGCGTCCCACCTCATCGCGGTGATCGTGGTGGAAGGGAACGTCGCCCGGAACAAGATCATCCCCGTGAAGGAGCGGCTGACGAACGAAGACCTCCTGAAGCTGAACATCCTGCTGAACTCGGCGCTGCAGGGGAAGTCGCTGGACGACCTGACGCTGAAGCACATCGCGCGGCTGAAGGAAGAGGCGGGCCCCTACAGGGACGTGGTCGGCGAAGTCCTGAACGCCATCTCGGAGGTGGTGTATAAGGAACAGAACGAACCGCCGGAGGTCTACACGTCGGGCAAGATGAACATTTTCCGCTACCCGGAGCTTGCGGAAGGCACCATGGCGGAGCGGATCCTGACCGTCCTGGAAGACAAGGGCCGGATCACGGACCTCTTCGAGCGGGACAGCGGTTCCGGCGGCATCCGGGTGTATATCGGGGGCGAGACCCCCATGCCCGCCATGCAGAACTGCGCGGTCGTGACCACCGAGTATGATTTCGGGAAAGGGCTCCGCGGCAGGATCGGCATCATCGGGCCGAAGCGGATGGATTATGAACATGTGGTTTCCACCCTGAAGACGCTGATGGAAGAGATGGACCGCATTTATCACGCGGATAACCGGGAGGAGATGTGACATGGGAAGACGCGAAGAACGAAGTACGAAAGCCGCCCAGAGAAGCCGCAGGAAGGTGAATCCGGAGGAGAAGATGAAAGAGAGACTGGAGGAGAACCCGCAGGAGGAAATCGTGCGGGACACCCTGGCCGGGGAAACGCCGGAAGACGCCGCTGAGGCGCCGGAACGGACGGAACCCGGCACAGGAGGAGACACGGTAAATGAAGCCGCCGCTTCACCGGAAGCGGACGCCGCGGACGCGGGACCCGCTGCGGAAGACGCGGGACCGGAAGACGCGAAAGACGCGGAAGACGCGGAAGACGCGGAAAGCGGGCCGGAGGACGCGGATATTCCGGAAAAC